>CAZMGQ010000001.1:0-23919 GCA_964565855.1 uncultured Lentisphaerales bacterium
ACCGGCAGGGTCGTATGGGCCGCCACCACACCGGCCAGATGTGCCGCGCCGCCCGCCGCACAGAGCAGCACGCACAGCCCCCGGTCGCGGGCACCAGCCGCGTAGTTGGCGGCGGCATCCGGCGTCCGGTGGGCCGAAATAACACGAACCTCAAAGGGCACCTCGAAGTCCCGCAAGGTCTCAATCGCGCTCTTGACCTTGTCCCAATCCGAGTCGCTTCCCATCAGGATGCCAACCAGTGGCTTTTTGCTCTTCATTTGAATACCTCGCTGTCCTCTCAGAGCTTTTTGCCCGAGTAGTTGACCTTCTTGTGGGGTGTGTGCCAGTGCTCGATAAACTGCAGGTCAATCCTGTTGCCCTTGAAGGTAGCTACAATCTCACCCGTTCCGGTGCCGGGGTTGTTCATCGGTCCCTGCAGCTTCGATCCCGAAAGTTTATAGGTGCCGTAAACCCGCCGCACTGTGTCGGCCGCATCGTTGGTGATCTTCCAGTTGCCGTCGGCCGCAAAGTGAATGTACCAGGTATGTTCCGTATTGGTGAGTGACCAGGTGCCGGCGATATCGGCATTATTTCTTGCTTCGCCGCCACCGGTTGAAGTGCTGGCCCCGGCAAATTCACTCCAGTCCTTTTTTTCCTCACAGCCGGTCGTCAGCCAGCCGGTGGCACCCAGCAGCATGGCTGATATCAACAGTACCGTCCAGCGACGGGATTTTTTGGAGTTCGGGGGAAAAAATAAGAGAAAATGACCGGGATTGTTTTTCTTTTGCATTTTGTAACCATACTGTCGAGTCAGGAGCTTTGTGGCTGGAAAAAAGCGGCTGGACCGGGAGTCATTCATCGGGCCCGGTACCTCTGTTGCAAACGGTTTTTCAGACTAAAGTAAAACAGCCAGTATTCAAAGGAAAAAAACTGAAAAATTGAGCTTGCTTTCTGAGAGCGGTTCAGGTTATAGTGGTTGCTCATTCCTGCCAGCAGGTTTCTGCGCGCCCATCGTCTATCGGTTAGGACACAAGGTTTTCATCCTTGTAAGCGGGGTTCGATTCCCCGTGGGCGCGCCATTTTTTTGCCTTTTTTCAGTATTTGACATCATTCTGCACTGTGTTCAGGCGCTATTGTCATGTTACTGTTCGGTCGGCTGACAGGGTGCCAACAGTTTTTTTCCGGAGCCGATGCGCGGCCAGCAGACCTCATAATATGGCCCCTCCTGCGGCGCTTCCCAGTCGCTTTCCGCGATAACAACCGGCTCGGTTGAAGGGTTAACGTCTTCTTCCAGCAGTTCAATGCCAACGGCAATCCGGACAGGCCCCAGGCTTTTGAACGGAAAGTCTTTTTCAGGCCCGTCGTAACATGTACCGACAACTGCGGCGCAGTTTTTGCCCTGTTCTACCGACCAGACAACAGGGTTGCCGTCAAAAACACAGTTGACGGCAACGTGTACGACGACACGCAAACCGCCGGCCGAGAGCTCGAAACGACTGGTGTCGAGCTGTGTTGCCGTAGCATCGCGTCCCGCCAGTTGCCATTCGCAGCGGAATGATCTGGCGCGGAAAGTAACATCTTCCGGACGGTCGAAGTAGGGGTGCACGCTGCCGCGGTCGGTCAGGAGACCAATTGCCGATAGTACGGCATTTTTCTCCTGCAAGTTTCGTCCCCAGGCACTGGAAAAGTCCTTTCCATCGTGCAGAAAACGCATCCGTAACACGGCCGGTTCCTCTGCTGACTCCGGCTGAGTCCAGTAGCCCAGCAATCCGCGGGCCTGTTCCCAGAAAGTATGGTAGGAGGCGGAGCCGAGCGCAGCGCGGGATGTCAGCCAGGTGGTGCCAGTGACGTGGAAGTGGGGACGTTCAACCACAAAGGAATCCTGCCGCAGGGCGGGAGTGGCAAAATGGTCCTCGAAGTGTTTGCACAGATAGGCGGGAACGGGGAGTGCCGGTACCAGCGGAGAAGCTTCGGCGAGGGATTCAGCCGGAGCCAGGCCGGCCCGGGCCAGGATGGCGCTGCACATTGTATCCGCCAACAGGTCGGAATAGGCGCGTGAGTGCGGCCCGGCCCACTGGGCGGTGGGGGCATGGTAATGCAGCGCAATCGTCTTCCAGACCTCGTCCAGAAGCTGGCGTGCTACAGTGCGGCAACGTTCGTCGGCCACCAGATGCAGCATCCGTTCGAGTTCATTTACCGCCACCATGGTATAGGTCGGGCTGTTGTACTCGTTGAAGCCGCCATTTTCCCGGTAATGCACCCCACTGCGTTCGATTCTGGCCCGACCGAAGTCCAGAAACTCAGGATTGCTCAGCAAAGTGCCGGCCGCAGCGGTAACGGTGGAGCCCATAATGGCGATGTTGGTGTAATCGGGGGCAACATTACGCTTGATAATGGCGCGGCAGGCCCGTTCGAGTGAGGCTTCCGCCTCGCGCAGCACTTCGGGTGTGAGCCGGTTGCGGTGATCCTGCAGAATCAGTGCAATTGTGGAGCCCAGAAAGTCGGCCCAGTTGTAGTCAGGCGGACACATCTGATCGAGCGGTTCTTCGGCAAACCATGACCAGATGCCGAATGTCGGACTGGCCGGATTCTTGTCCTGTAGTTGCAGAACGTTGGCCAGCACCCTGTTGCCCGCGGCATGGTGCTGTGGCTGCGGACTGGCGAGCAGAAATGCCGCCCGGTTCATGGCGCTCCGGGTGGGTCGTACGACAGCTCCGATACCGAGGTTGGAGTGATAGCCCTTGGCCGTGGTGTTGGTTTCGCGCAAAAAACCTGTCGCTGGGTCCACCTGTGCATCGTCGGACTCAATCTGCCGCAGGATCGCCTCTTCTCGTGCCTTTTCAATCTGGAAAACCGGGGTGCTGTTGCTCACTGTTTCTGTGTCCTTTCAACGAAAAATCGTCGGAAACACTAAACCGGGAGGGCCAATAAAACAATTCAAAATTGAGGCAGTTTATCTTTGCGACTCGCCCTCCAGCAAGTCTGACATGTCGGATATGTCAGACTGGTTCGGTAGTGCGTCAGACGGCGGGCATCATGGGGACCAGAGTCATGGTGTCGCACCGCACCAGCGGCATGTCGATGCACCGGTAGAACTACCTCCGCTTTATACCACCTGAAATCTTGACCTGACGGGTGCAAAATGTCATCCTGCAATCCGTCATGAGTTTGCTTACCAAGAGGCTTCGTGCCGTTATCGTGCCCCTGCTTGCACTCGCAATCTGGGGCCTGCTGACTTGGCCTTTGCCGCGGCACTTTGCCGACTCAATGCCCTACACCGCCCATTCCCGGCAAGGGGCGCAGATAACCAGGGCCCTCGTGCCGGGCGATCACCTGCAACTGCTCTACCATTTCTGGCTCCTGCGCGACATGCTGGCCGACGGCACGCCCTGGATGCACAATCTCTACGAGTTCAACAGTGGTGACGATGCGGCACGTCGGCAGTTTGACCCCGGATATCTGCCGTTTTCTCTCGTTTATGCCGCTTTTTCGCCCGTCCTGGGCCATGCGGTCGGCTGGAATCTGGCTCAGCTCGCCGCCCTGATGGCAACTTTCTTCTTTCTCTGGCGACTGGCTCTGCGTTATGCCAGCTACAACGGGTCAGTCAATAGTTTCGTACCGCCACTGGTCGCAGCCCTGGCAGCCTTCTGTGCTCCCTACCAGTGGACCAATCTCGGCAGCGGCAGCCCCTCCGGCTTCGGCATGGCCTGGGTGCCGGCCATCGCCCTCGGACTCGACCTGGCCATCCGGGACGATCGCCCCGCCGGCGGTCTGTTGGCGGCGGTGAGCCTCTTCTGGGCCTATACCTCCGACCTCCACAGCTTTTTCTTCGGTGCGCTGCTGATGCCCGCCTGGTGTCTGGTGGCCTGGGTGGCCCGGGAGGATGCATCATTCTGGCCCACCCGACGTCAGTTTCTGCGGCTCCTGCGTGCCCTCTGGCCGGTGCTGCTCGCTGGCTGCGCCATCCTGCCACTGGCAAAGTTTCTACAGTCGGGCTACAGCGCAACTGACGTTGCGGGCGGCCGCAGCCTGTTCGAAGTCGCCGCCAACAGTCCTTCGCGTCGCTCGCTCTTCGGTTGGATTTTACATGGGCATGACCTGCATTTCCAGCTCGGCATCGCCCTGCCGCTATTGCTGCTGGTAACGGCTCTGGCCTCTTTTTTCCAGGCTTGGCGCGACCGGCGGCAATACCCTCCGGAAGATGCCAAACAGCCGGAAGCTTCTGTTTCCGCAGATGTCAGGTCCGGCAATTCAGGCGCAGCACCGTCTGATCCTTCGGCCAATGCGGCAACAGCATTTGCGGGTCATATTAGAGCAAATCGTCTGGCTGTGACGCTGATGCTGGCCGGCGGCATTGCCCTGATCCTGGTCCTCGGTCTCGGCATGCGAGGCCCCTTCGGAGGGTTGCCGATACGTGTTCTGCGCAAGGTGCTGCCGCCTTATCGCATGATTCGCCAGCCGGTAAAGATTATGGTGCTCTTGCCAACCCTGATTGCACCTCTCGCAGCTCTCGGCTGCGGTGTTTTGTGGCAGAGTCCGGACACTGCCACCACGGGCCGCCGTCGCCGGCTGTGGGCGGCGCGAAGCATGGTGATTGTGCTGACTCTCACGACAGTTGCCGGCACAAAGCGCATCATCCGCTATGCTGTCTGTCAACTGCCGGCGCCCAACGCGGCGTATGGTGCCGTGGTTCGTCAGGCAGAGGAGAAAGGACAGCGGCCTCACATCCTGGCCCTGCCGATCTGGCCGGGTGATTCGGCGCAGAGTTCTATCTACGAGTACCAGATCATGCCCTGGCGGATCCGCATGTTGAACGGCTATGCGCCGGTGGTGCATGATGACTATCTCGAAAAAGTGTACCGGGTCTGTGAGAGTGTAACACAGGGACGTCTGACAGCCACCCAGGCCGCCGCTCTACGGGAAATGGGAGTGACGGCGGTGGTGCTGCACGAGGAGTTTCCCACCGTGGTCAGTCCTTTCCCCGTTGCGGCCACGTTCAATCGCCTGCGGCAGTCGCCCTGGCTGGAGTTTCTGGAACGTGATGGCAGTGCCTGGGCTTTTGCCCTGCGTGATGCACCAGCATCGGGCGAGCCAACGACAGATCAATCTCTGCCTCTGCTGCCGGTGGCCCGTTGGTGGCGCTTTGATCAGGAGGCTGCTGACGCCGCAAATGACGAAGACGGCATCAGGGCCGCCCTGCGCAGCCCTGTCGCTGACTGGCCGGAGCTGCGCTGGCTGGTAAGGACAGTTGGCGACGGTCAGCTCAGGGTATCGCGCACAATCGCAGCAGCCGGGACGGATCCGACGGTGGCAATTAAAGCATTTGAGGATGAAGTATCGCTCGAAGGCCGCATGTTTTTTGCCCGTTCGGGTCGGGGAACGACGGAGGCCGCTCCCGGTGTGACCCAGGTGGCCCTGACACAACACGAGGGCCGGACCATCCGCTGGCTGGCCGTGCCCCCCGGTCCGCTACCCGATGGCTGGGGGCTGCCGCAACTGGAGCTGGAGAGCCCCGGCGACGAAGTGGAAGTGACGGATATTATTCTGGCCGCTGGTCAGAATACGCTGGGAGTTGACCACCTCGTGCTACCGGCCGCCCATTTGTTCCGTGGCGGCCTGACCATTCTCAGGGAGGGCGAACCCAGCGGTGTGCTGTTCCGCCCGGCTTACGACAGTGCCGACGAAGTACTGCGCGGACCCAACCTGCCGTTGGCGGCGGGAAGCTGGCGGCTACGCATCGAAGGCGAGTTTGGCGCGGCCAGGACGGGAGAGCTGCATATCTCTGCCGACGACCGGCTGGTTGCCGTCGGCCCGGTCGGCAGCGGAGCGGCGGAGTTCGAGTTTGAGCTGCCGACTATGGCTCCGCTCGTCCTGCAGTTGCATTACGACGGATTGCGCGATATGCAAATCGACAGCTTTGTGCTGCAAAAAGTCGACCCTTAGCCGGATTCAGTTCTGCTGCATTGCCCGCACCAATTCGGGCAGTTGGCTGTTGGCACCGCCGGCAGGCATTTCCGGTAGAGCCTGTTCCAGCAGAGCAGTCAGATTTTCGCCTTTAACCGTGGCAGAGTCCGGACTCTGCCCCCGCTGATCGGCCAGGGCTGCGACCAGGGCTGTCAGACGCAACGAGGGTCCGGCAGTGGCAGTGTCGGGCACGATGGCGGAGACTTTGAGCCCCTGTTCCAGCGTGGGATCGCCTCGGGCGGCAACCAGCAGCAGGTCTGCATCGGGCATGGTCTGTTGCAGTTCGGCCAGCGGTCGGGTGAGCTGGACTTCGAAGATGGCACTGGCTGTCGTGGCGACTCCCGGGGGTTCAGTGCGGCCGAAGTTGAGCGGCAGTTTGCCGGTCGGGGCTGTGGGGACGGTATAGCCGCAAGTTCTTATATGGCTGACCAGCTCCGGGTTCCAGTCGGCGACCAGCCGGGAGAGCAGGGGGCCCGTCACAGACGCTGTCTGTTCCGGTTCGGCAACTGTTGCCGGGAGAGAAACGCCGATTCTGACCAGGAGTCGCTCCGGCAGCAACGGGGACGGGGCAGCTTCGAGATGGAGCCGGGGTTGGCCCGGTGCGGCAGGAGGGTCGCCATAGTTGAAGCTGGAGACGAAAGTGGCAGCAAGTGGCAGGTGCGATTTCCTGGAAAGCGGTACGCTACGCATCGCCCTTGTTCGGCCCAAAGCCGTTTCGGGAGGCGTCAGTTCGGCGAGGGTGTCAGCACTGATTTCCTGACCATCGGCTTCACCTGCCGCATCTCTCGCAGTTTCGGCGAGATCGAAGGCTGACTGTCGCCGGGAGGCCGTCTGCGCGGGGAGTTGGATGGGAGAGCCGGCGGGCGCGGGACTTGTGGCGGCAGGAGGACTGACACCCCGGCCGCCGAAAGTCCCAGCCCCAGCCGCCGGTGCAGCAGCAGCAAGGCTGTCGGCTGAGAAAGTTGATTCGGCCATCAGTTCGACTTTCTGATGGTCTGCCGGCTCTGCTTCATCGTCGCTCGTATCGGCGGCAAACAGGGGGCCGCTTTCCGTTTCCGGTTGAGATGCTGGACGGGATAACCGCGATGAAAGAAAGTCACGTGAATCCGGTACCAGCATCAGGATCAGGACGAGGGTGGCAGCCAGGGCGGCGAGTGAAGGGATCCAGTAGCGTCGGTGGGACGAGGTCCGCTTGGCGTCCTTTATGGAGATATCTGTCGCCAGGAGGGAGTCGAGTGCTGCCAGCCGGGCGGGTTCGAGCTCGGTCGGCAGGGCGTCATCGTCTGTCAGCGCCTCCTGCAGATCCTGCAGGAGAGGTGTCAATGCGTCGACTTCGGCACGACAGTCGGGGCAGGTTGCGAGATGCTGCTCGAGGGTGGCGGCTTCTTCCGGGGACAGGTCGCCCAGCAGCCAGGGGGTGATGAGAGAGTTTTGCGGACAGGTTTTCATGGCTCGTCCCTCCGCTGAACTTGCAGAGAAAGTTTTTTGACGGCTGTGTGCAGCAGGGCTCCGACCGAGCCGGTTGGCCGGCCGATGACGGTGGCAATTTCCTGATAGCTCAGGCCTTCCTGCAGGCGCAGCAGGATCACCTGGCGCTCGGCCGGTTTCAGACAGTGCAGCGCGGCCAGCACCTGCTGGTGCTTTTCGGCTGTAGCGGCGGCTTCGGCCCTCTCATGTTGCAGATTTGCGACTGTTTCGGCACTGCGCTGATGCAGGTCACGGCGGCGCTCCTCGCGGCGCACCAGGTCAACGGCCTCGTTATGGGCCACTCTGTAAAGCCAGGGTTTCAACGATTCTTCCACCTCTCCGCGCGGCTGCCATTGCCGGCAGAGTTTGACGAAAACATTCTGCACAACATCCTGCGCCAGCGTTGCGTTGTGCAACAGCCGTGCGACATAGCGCAGCAGAGGCTGCTGATAGTCGCGGATTGCGGCCTCGATACGACGCCGCCTTGCCGCCTCCGGGGACTCAGCCCCGGGCCGGGCCGGAGAGTTGTTCATGTTTCGATCTGATCGATTCATGGCTGATACGTTTCTCGCAGCGCAAATATTGCGTTACGGTTCATTTTCCTGTCTGACCGGCAGGTGGGAGGTGCGTCGGGCCGGCAGGAGTGCGGCCAGAATCAGCAGGCTGCCGGCCAGCAGCGAGACCAGGTTGACCCTCTCGCCGAAGAAGAGCAGCGAGATGGTCACGGCCAGCGGAATCTTGAGGTTGTTGGCGACGGCCAGGGCCAGCGGCTGCACGCGTCTGGCACCGGCATTCCAGAGGAAAAAGCCCACGCCGGAGGCCACGATGCCGAGGTAGAGCAGTGCCGTGATCTGGACGTCGCTCACAGCGGCTGGTTTCTGGTGAGCGGCGAGGGGCAGCATCACGACAAAGCCTCCGAGATAGGGCCAGAACATGACATTGTGGTCGCGCAGGTGGCCGGAGATTTTGAAACAGGCCCGGTAGCCGAGCTGGCCGGCAGCAAAGCACAGGTTGGAAAACTGGACCAGCAACACCCCCAGCCAGGCCATGTTGCCGGGCTTGCCCTGCCATTTGACGGCACAGGCCCCCACGACAGCCAGCAGGGCTGCGAGGTGGTTGATGCCGTAGAAGCGTCGTTCCATCAGGTCGTTGAGGATCGTGACAAACAGCGGGGTAGTTACGGTGAAGAGGACCACCTCATAAGACTGCAGGTAGCGAAAACTGGCCATGTAGGCCCAGTACATCAGACCGAACTGCAGGGCCCCGACCGCAATCAGGGAAAGGGCCAGCCGGTGGCCGGTACGTCGTACGAACGGCGCAAAGGTGATGCCCGCCACAGCCAGGCGGACAGCCGATGTCCAGGCGGAGGGCAGGTCGCTGAGGGTCTGGCCGATAATACCGAAAGAAAACCCCCAGATGATTGAAGCTGCAACCAGAAACCACATAAAATCCTCGTCGAATAAAACCTCAGGCCGCGCGGCAAGGTCTTCAACCACTGAAACCCTGTGAACGGCTCTTTCCCCGCATCAGGCCGACCAGCAAGAGCATGATCAGCGGAGAGATTCCGGCCACCAGGAGGCCAGCCCGCAGTCCCAGTTGTTCGGGGGCCAATCCCTGCGGCAGGATGTTGTGCCAGAAGCCGGGTGCGGCACTTTCCACCAGAGTTACCCGATCTGCCACAGCCCCGACAACCCAGGGGCCCAGCCCGGCGCCGATATCGCCGAAAGCCGCCAGCAGCGCAAACAGCGATACGCCAGCGCGTGGAAAAGTAGCCGCCGAAAGTGAGACAATCCCCGGCCACAACATGCTGACCGAGAGGCCGGCCGCGATGCAGCATACCAGCGCCATGGCGGGCGATGGCAGCAGTGCGACAGCGATATAACACAGCAGGGACGTACCGGCTCCGATCAGCAGCGAAAGCCGGATCGACATGGTTTCCTCGCGCAGGCCGAACCAGAGGCGTCCGATCACCATGAAGAGCGCAAACAGGCCGAAGCCCACACAATCGGCCACAAACTGCGGCATTCCAAGTGCTGCCTGGGCGAAGGCCGAGGTCCACTGGGCCAGCGTGACTTCGGTGGCACCGGCAAACAGGATGCCGAACATCGCCAGCCAGAAGAATCCTGTCCGGGCCATGTCACGTGTGCGGCTGCGGGTGGACGGATGTGACAGCTCCGGCAGGGTGATCGAGGCAAAGCCCAGCATGTTCAGCAGGGGCACAACCGACCAGGCCACGGCAATCCAGCGCCAGGCTCCATGCCCCAGGGTCACTATCGCCAGGGCCGTGACTGCGATTACGACGACCTTGCCGATCGGGTAAAAGGCGTGCAGCAGAGCCATGTCGGCCGCTTTGCGGTTTGAGGGCAGGGCGTTGATGATCGGGCTGGTCAGGACCTCCTGCAGGCCGCAGCCGAATGAAAAGAGCACTGTGCCCGCCACCAGCCCATGATACGGAGCCCCGGCAAAGAGAGCCGGTGTGGCGGCAAAGAGCCAGAGCCCGGCAGCACTGACGAGCTGTGCCAGCACCATCAGGGGCTTGGTCAGCCAGGGAGCCCGGTCGATCAGAGCCGTACAGAGCAGATCAACCAGCATCTGGACAAAAAAGTTGATCAGTACCAGCCGGCCGAGCTGCTCAAAACTGAGGCCGAACTGCAAACGCAGAGGGATAAAAAAAAGCGGCGTCAGGTTGACTACCATGGCCTGCACGAACATCCCTATGTAGCAGTAGCGGCGGACGAGTGCGGCATTCATGCCCTGCGCTCCAGCAGGTGCACCACCAGCGCCCGCAGGACTTCAGTTCGGCCGGGCAGCCCCTCGAGCGCTGCCAGGGCCTGCTGCGTATGGGTGGTCGCCCGCTGGCGAGCTTCGGCCGGCGACCAGATGCCGAGACAGTTGAGTTCACCCTGCGGTTTGGAGTTCCACTCGTCTTCATCAAGCAGATCGTCCACAATCTGGAATGCCCGCCCCAGATGTCGGCCAAACCGTTTCAGTTGATCAATCTGTGCTGACGATCCTCCGCCCGCAATCGCTCCCAGCCTTGCCGCACAGGCCAGCAGACAGGCTGTCTTGTGCTGATGCACATAAGAGATCAACGCTTCCGAAAAAGGCGGCTCGGCCTTGATGTCTTCCCACTGGCCGCCGACTACTCCCTCCGGTCCAGCGGCGTGGCAGAGTGCCGACACTGCCAACCGCAACTGAGCCGAAGTTACCTCCAGCCGGCAGAGCTGCTCGAAAGCCCAGGCCTGCAGGGCATCGCCCGTCAGGACGGCTTCGGCCTGGCCGAACCTGGCATGAACGGTGGGCATTCCGCGCCGCAGATCGTCATCGTCCATACAGGGCAGGTCGTCGTGGACCAGGGTATAGGCGTGGAGTGCCTCGACAGCCATGGCCGCCGGCAGAGCGGTATGAAAATCTCCGCCGACTACATCCGCCGCTGCCAAACAGAGAATGGGACGGATACGTTTGCCGCCGCCCAGCAGGGCATACTGCATGGTTTCGCGCAAGCCGGATGGAATGGCGGGGGCCCGGCTTTCGCTCAAGGCTTCCGTCAGCGAGTCGTTCACCAGACGGGCCCGCTCTTCAAGATAATTTTGCAGATCAAACATGCGCCGATTGTAGAGCTTTCAGGTGAAAACGAAAAGCCCGACATTACCTTCAGGGTAGGGGCAAGTGTCACCTTGCCCGCGGACGACGTGTCGGTCGTTTCTCCCGGAATAAAAAACCGCCAAGTCGCAAAGACCGCCAAACTGGGGTGAATGGAACCGCAGCAGCACTGTAGGACAGACATTCGTGTCTGTCCAGAGCAAGCCCTGAAACCGCACGTGGGACAGGCAAGAATGCCTATCCTACAATGCAAACTACCGGTGTTTTCTCATAAAACCGCCAAGTCGCAAAGACCGCCAAACTGGGGTGAACGAAACTGCGTCAGAACTGCGCAAGACTGCTGCCGTAAAAAAAGAAATGTGTGAGGTAAAAAACATCAGTGAATGCTGCAGGATCGCGATGTGTTGAACTTCAGGGGCTTTATGGCAGCGGCGGCAAGCCCAGTTGCTGCAGAAAGTCATTGTGTCGGGCGGCTGCTTCCCGGATGCGCTCTTCTATAGTGACCAGTTCCCGGTGCTTGACTGCCAGGTCAATCTCACGCTCCGGCTCGGCGGTGCTGACGTAGCGGGTGATATTGAGATTCCAGTCGTTTTCAGCAATTTCTGCCAGTGATACCCGCCGCGCATAGCGTTCGATCGGCTCGGTGGGACGCTCCCGGTAGGTTTCGATGATTCTTCCGATCTGTCCGGCAGTCATGAAGTTCTGTCGTCTGCCCTTTTCGAACTCCTTCTCAGCATTAATAAAGAGGACGTCGTCGGGACGCTTGCATTTTTTGAGCACCAGGATGCAGACCGGTATGCCGGTAGAGTAGAAGAGGTTGGCGGGGAGGCCAATTATGGTGTCGATATGGCCGTCCTCCAGCAGCTTCCGGCGGATACGGGCCTCGGCACCGCCGCGGAAGAGGACACCGTGCGGCAGGATGATGGCCATCACGCCGTCTTCCTTGAGGTAGTGGAAACCGTGCAGCAGAAAAGCGAAGTCGGCGGCGGAGCGCGGTGCCACGCCGTGATTTTTGAAACGCATGTCATCGCTGGCATCGTCGCCCGGCTGCCAGCGGTAGCTGAAGGGCGGATTGGCGACCACGGCATCGAAGCGGGGCTTGCGGGCCGGGTTGGTTTCGCGCAGCTTGTCCCAGTCATTCTTGAGCGTGTCGCCATGGTAGATTTCGAACTCGCTGTCCCGGATGCCATGTAGCAGCATATTCATCCGTGCCAGGTTGTAGGTGGTGACGTTGTACTCCTGTCCATGGAGCATGCCGATGGTGCCGCCGGCTTTCTGGACGCTGCGTCGCACGTTGAGCAGAAGCGAACCGGAGCCACAGGCGAAGTCGAAGACGCTGGCCAGATTTTTCCGCGGACCGGTTTCCGGTGCCTGACTGTCGAGCGTCACGATGCCGGAGAGGATATCGGAGATACGCTGCGGGGTGTAAAATTCGCCGGCTTTTTTGCCCGATCCGGCGGCAAACTTGTCGAGCAGGTACTCATAGGCATCGCCGAGGGTATCGATAGCATCTGAGAACTCCGCCAGCCCATCGGCAATGCGCTTGATCACGGTACAGAGCTTGGCATTGCGTTCAGCATAGTTTTTGCCGAGCTTGTCCGAAGCGAGGTTGATCTCCGAAAAGAGCCCGGTGAAGGTGCTCTCGAACGACTCGTTTTCGATATGCTTGAAGCCGGCCTGCAGGGTGTCGAGCAGACTCTTGTCCTGCGTGGTGGCGAGGTGGACGATACTGACCCAGAGGTATTGCGGCTTGATCACATAGTGCGACTTGCGACGCATCTGCTGCTCGAAGGTGGGAATGTGGTCGGGGTTCTCCGCATACCAGAGCGAGAGGGGCGTGTGCCCGTTGTTGGCGACATCGGCGGGGTCGGGGTAGTCTCTGCCCAGCTCGACCTGAGCAGCCTTCTCATAGTTGTCGGAGAGATAGCGCAGAAAGAGAAAGGCGAGCATATAGTCGCGAAAATCGTCGGCACTCATGGCACCGCGCAGATCGTCGGCAATCTTCCAGAGGGTGTTGCCGAGTTGTTGCTGGGTCTGTTGCGTCATGGCAAAATTATGGCACAGGCAGGAAGGGGAGGCAAAGGGAAAGAGGGCGAGAGGGACGGGAGTTTTATTTGACGCCGTGACGCCTGACACCATGACTCCCGTCATCGTGACCTCCGTGATGACATGTCGTCAAGGCGTCAGTCGGCAGAGCCATCACTTATGCTTTGCCTCAATTGTGCGCCTTTTGTGCCTGCCTGTATTTTTGTTTCGGGCTGCTGGGCTTGTCGGGGATGGTCATCTCAATCAGCCCGAGGTCAAGCGCCGGTTGCAGGTATTTTTCACGAAAATACCTGTAACTTCTTACACCCAAAATGTCCATGATTTCAGCCCGTTTCATTTCGCCTCCAAGTGCCCCAAGGAGAGCTTCTATCTCTGCGGAAATATGTTCATCAGCTTGTTCACCAGCTTGTTCACCAGCTTGTTCACTAATTTGAGCGATACTCGTTGCATCGTCATCTTTAAGGGTAGCTTCTGAGCCTTCTTTCAAAAATCGCTTGCCAGCTTCTGATAGCATATATCTCTGCAAAGTACTGGTTGGTTTATCAGGGAGGGTCATTTCAATAAAACCTTCATTCAGAGCTGATTGAAGGTATTTGCTGCTGAAATGCCTCCTGCTTTTTACATTTAAGGCTGTCATTAGTTCCGAGCGGCTCATTGCTCCCTGCAGAACTTCAAGGAGCTGTTTTACTTCGTCTGTAACATGAGCTTTAACATGGGCTGTGACATGGGCTCTAGCTTGGGCTGTGACATAGGGGGTAGCAACAGTTTCAAATTCTTTATGCACCGGCAACTTGATCAAAAAATAGGTGCGCTCATCGTCACTTTCAAAGATGGGTGCAGGAGAGCCATTGGTGCGCATTTTCCGTAAAATCTTCGGGATACCAGTGGAGCGTCCTTCAGTCAGATCCAACTCCTTGAGAAACTCACCGATTCTTCTGTTGCGGTAGCGTCGACTGACAGCCCGGCCCGCCTGCAAATCATTCATACGGATTGAAAGGTCGGGGCCAGGATAGCTTAGAACCACAAGTTCTTGTGGTGTTATGCGTACTTCGACCGGCTCCCGAATTTCATAAGAGCGATGATAGATGGCATTAACAACCGCCTCTTCAATGGCGGCAAGGGGGAAATTCCAGAATCGGTCGGCTTCGGGGCGGTTTGAGTGTTTGACCACCATCTCCTTCAGATAACTACGCTCGATGTATGAGACAGCATCCCGGGTGATTTGCCCCAAGGGGCCACGGAACTCTTTTTCTTCAAACAGGTCGCCTCCGGGGCCATCGGGAAAATAGACAACATCTATTTGAGAATAGGGGAAGAAGGTTTCCGGACGTTCATTGAAAAAGAGCAGTCCAACATTTTTGGGAAAGACCATTTCGGTTGGTCCACCCACGACATTCATACGCCGACCCAATTCCTCGATATTGAGTGACTCGGATGACTCTGCCAACTCACTATCGATCTCCTGCAAGAATTCGCGTATAAGGCGTGGTGAGAGATCATCAAGAGTTGCCCGTTGATGATAACGGTCATCAAAAGGTACTGTAGCTGCCAATGAAAACAACTCGCGCTCATCACTGCCTTTTGCTCGTACCGTGTTTGAATGTTTGCGAAGGTAAAAGGCCCATTCTTTCTCTTTTTTACCGAGATTGATTCGTGCTTTATAGGGGCGGGTTTCGCCACCGGGCACCCAAAGCACCAGAATCAGTTTTCCTGACAGAGTGTAAGTTGCTGTCAGAGGATGATATGAAGGCTGGATATGGGAGTTACCAAGATTAAGCAGTTTCTTTTGAATCGAATCGACTTGCTCTGGTTTGATACCTGAAGGCGGCAGGAGTGGTTGCCCATTTAGCTCCTCGATGCCGATGATAATATAGCCACCACCGAGGTTTTGAAAGTCGTTGGCAAAGGCACAGATGGTATGTAGGACGGCTTCCGGATTCCACCCCTTTTTGTATTCGATGCGCTCACCCTCAATCGTACGCTGATGAAGCAGGGAATCGAGGTTGATTGGTAGTTTCGGGGTCATAGTAGAGCCTCACTGTCAGGAGCTGTAAACTCAACTTTAGAAATGCGATAAAATTCCGGTTTATTCGGCCGTTCAACAAAGTCTTTAATCCACCCTTGTTTTTTCATAAACTCCAGTATTTGCTGGTTTTGGTGGTTGTTTTCAATATTAGGTAGTCCATTTGTAAAAACTTTGTCGAACTCAGTCAAGTCTAGGGCTTGGAGAGATTCCCGGAACTGATGGCGTTTTGTAATTACGTGATAGAACTCATTGAACCAGCTCTGTCTTTCCGACAATTCAATATCTGTTTTTATTACCATGTCACGGATAAAACTCTCTGAGAGTGTGAAGCTTGAGCTTATGACGTGGTCCCTGTAGCTGGATAAACGGGTAGTAACAGCCTTTTGTTTAGCCTCACTCAATGAGTCATATTGTGTCAAAAGATGCTCAATATCATCAGTGTCAAAATGACGCGCAAGAATTTTAGCAAAAACGCTGTCGGATGCACCTGGTATACTCTTAACAGAAATGAGTTCCACGTTTAGATTCAAGACTTTCATTTGTTGTTCTTCATCGAACAGGCTACTGTTTAAAATGTTTATAATTTCTCCTGCTTTAACCTTGTCAGCATCCAACTCCAAATATTCGTCAAAATAGTGCATAATGAGGTTTATGGTGCAGTCGTTGTAATGTGCCCGGACATGATCTAGCGTCTTCTGGTCCATCCCTATTGTGCCAGCTTCAATGAGTATATCGACTTTGGGCTTCTCCAACCCGGTCAGTTCAAATGGTGTCAGCATAACATTTAAGGTTGATAAGATTGCTCTGTACTGTGCTTCTTCCATATCAGCACGCACCACAACTGCATTCAAAAAAGCCTTCTTCCTCTCGTCATCTTCTGGCTGAAATAGTTCTGAGTCACTAAAATCAAGCTGATCACTTGTAAACGTATTGATAAACTTGCAGAGGGGATCATTAAACTCGTGGTGGCGAAAGTATGTTAAAATATTTTCCGGAGTTTTGGATACCTTTGACTCTTCTATAAGAGCAATCCAAGTCGCCTTGTCTGTTACACTATCAAGCTCTTTAATAGTTGTTCCCAACTTGCCGACATACCGGTTTTTAGTATCCAGCTCCAGTGTCTCACTATTCAACACTGCAAGAACCTGTTTCTCGTCATCTTCGATGGGTTGCTCGCACTCGTCCAATATTAGGTTTGTGACCTCTGCAAGTTCGTTGTTTACAAACTTAGCCAGTGGCTGCTCCGGCTCACTTTGGATCAAAGTTAAGGTACGCTGTGGAATTTGAGTCAAATCTATTTCGTTATAAAAGGCCTTGAGCAGTGCCTGAATGTTTTTCAAATCCAAAACATAGAGATTGTTGTGATATACACCTTTCAGTATCTCTGAGCTGCCGCTTTCCGTTTCAAGCGACTCGAATCTAGTATCCAGAGCAATTAAATTCTCAACAAACTTCTTACTGTTTTTAGCCTCGTGCTTCAAAATGGTTGAGTGCTCAGATATCCACGTGGTGAGTCCGTTGTCTGGATTAAAGCTTTCAATTTCGTCACTGGCAACGGAGTCTAACGTAAGTTGCACCCACGTGATAATACTTTTGTCTGACACTATGTTACTTTGAATCGAGCCAATCATAAACGTCTTCCAGCGTTTGTTGACTTCTTCAATTATCACTTCTTTTGTTTCAGGATGCTTATAAAAATGTTTCTCGAGGAATTCATATTGTTTCAATTTTTTGAGGAGAATGATAAATGAACTTAAAGCTTCGCGGACATCTACATTTTCATTTGGTGCCTGCAACATAAAGTGGAGTAAATCATGATTTATAATTTCATCCTGTGAGAAAGCCAGTGGGTCAATACGATTGAAAACCGTTTCAGGATCATCCAGTTTATAATCATGTTCCTTAGCTTTTTGGTCAGTAATAGCTCGTAAAAACATCTTGTCATTCTGGCTGATGCTGTGCGGATGGAAATAGGTCATATATTCAGCATAACTCTCATCAATATGCCCGTTGCGCAGTAGAAACTTCAATAAGTCAAAATACTCACTGGATTTAACATCATCAAAGTTATCAGTTTTTCCAATTGCATTTTCTCGTTGTATGTTTCTGAAGACATTATCAATATTTTTGCGAGTCAATACATCATTTAGCTTGGCGTGCTCTAACCTATCCTTTTCGGCCAAAAGCTCTAACCGTTTATCATGCAAGTTTTGTTCATCAACTTGTTTCTTGGTTGTCGCGAACTCTTTTGCGCGGATCAAACTTTCATTGTCTTTGAAAGGTCTTGTTCTGCCGTCATAGCGACATATGTATCCCATGATTTTGTCGATTTCTTCAACAGTCAGACAGGCATTGCCAGCTTTGCTTATATTTTTGTCAATTTCACCCAACTCCGTATCATATTTTTCCTTTTGTTTTTTTATTATGCTGGGAAAGTTGCCGAATACCTCATAAACAAATCCGCGATTTAGCTGTAAATCCGAAAAATCTTTTGGAAAGACATTTTTATAGGCAATGATAGCCAGCATTTTGTTGGCATTCAGTTCTGTTTTATTGATTTGATGGTTATAAACAAGATATTCATTGATAATGTTCCTCAAAAGGCGCATTTCATCAATGTAAAGTGAAAGGTTTTGTAGAAAGCGTGGTTCAAAGTCTTCAAAGATATGCTGCTCTTTCAGATATCTTACAAACATTTCATAAGCGTTAGAGCCATCTATTATTGGTACAACTGGAATTATCTGATCAAAAAACTTGGTGCGATCTTTGTTGGTGAAAAGATCGTCACGCAATAGATAGAAAAAGCGCAAAGGTGGCTTTGGAGACTTAAAAAATATGTCAGACAGCCAAACACAAAACCTGTGGTTCGACTTACCTAGCCAAGCTTTTAGACGATTTGTAATGGGAGCAAGGCCTTTGCAGCATTTCTTAAGAGACCCATGGCGCCGCCCATTTACCAGTCGATTGACTTCACGCAAGCGAACAAAGATTTCTTGCGACTCCAACCTGTCAAGGTCTTCAAAGACGATTCCGTCCACTCCTGCATTCTCGAAAAGATAAAGGACTTCATTAAGATACTTGTCAAACAGGGACTCATCGTTTTTGCAATTAATTTCAAACTCATTTCCATGAACTATTACTTTTTTAAGGATTCCAGTTGTCCATTGACTCCAAATCAACTTGTTGGCTAGATGCCAAACTACTAATAGAATGGCCAAACCGGATACAATTCGTGTACTGTCATTGACAGCTATTTCCAACCATTTGGCACCACTTCCGTAAATCAAACTCTTAATAATGGGAAAGTATAGCTGGTAGATGAACAGTGCAAGAAGAGAGGTGATTTTAAAAGCTAAAAAACATGCACTACTTCTAGTTGCGGGTTTTTTCAGACGGAATTCAGTCTGTGGAATACGCTTGTTGTCAATTTGGTGTAGTAGTTGATTGAGTATTTTGCCTTCAACTAGTGAAGTGTTTTCTGCAACATTTTTATCACCATCATCGTTAGTTTTTTCAAAACCAGTCAGCACTATATGGATAAACTTTTTATTGCTGTTCTTTTTATAAGTTTCTAAGACGCTACTTTTTCCAGCTCCATATGGACCGGAGAGCGCAATGTTAAGGATGTCGTCGCTCTCAAAGACAGAGTCAATGGCATCTTTATAGACGCCAATGTCAATGTCGTCTGAAGGTGTCAGTTTATAAAGTGACAGCTTAAGAGCTCTCTTTGTACTGTTTTGCTTGTGCTGGTTGCTTATCATCATATTCAGTCGGTGGCCTCATTGATTAAGATGGGGAAACAACTGCTGCATCAACCCTTTTTTGTGTGCTTTCAGGGTTTCGATGCGTGAAGCTTGGGCCGTGATCTGGTCGTCGAGCGAGGAGAGAAAATCGGCGATGCGTTGTTGTTCGGAGAGGGAGGGGGGCATGCTGCATCGGACTTGTTCTAAAACGTCAACGGACAGGCCTGGTTGCGCTTGACCTGTAGCATACTTGTTTAGATCAAGCCGAATAAGGCAATAGTACAGCCAAGCATAATTAGTTTTCTCGTTTGCAGTTACGACAAGCGCGTGCTCTGTGGCATAAAACTTTCCCTTAGCTCGTTTAACATTGCCACAGTGTGCTCCCTGTCTGCCGATAAGCGAATACTGCCCAGAGTAATTATAGTTTTTTACATAGCCTCTTAGGCCATGACCTCCGTAGCATTTGTAATGTCCTTTTTTTGGTAATTCGCATATTTGAGAAGCTGCTATAAATTGACCTGCTTTCATTTTGCATACACTACCCAAACGCTTTCTCTCCCACTCTCCGGCGTTCTTGAATTCCGGAAAACGGAGGCGGGGAACGGCTTCGTCGTCGCGGGGGAAGAGTTGCTGCATCAGCCCCTTTTTATACTCCTGCAGTGTGGACAGCTTTTCTTCTTCGGCCTCGATCAAGTCGTCGAGAGAGGAGAGGAAATTGGCGATACGTTGTTGTTCTGGGAGAGTCGCTGGTATTGCCCCTTTAGACGCATGTATATTATTTCTATTAAGTGTTGGGACACCTGAGCCAGTGGCAAAGTGCTCAAAGTTGAGCTGATGAAAAAAATAAAATATGAATTTGGGCTTATTACCCTTAAAGTCAGTTACCCATAAAGTTGTATTGTGCGGCCAGTACTTGCCATTTTCGATAAAATGAAGTTTGCCAATTGTTCCTGACCTTCCTGTTACAAGTCCAGGAGCTTCTGCCATAAACTTACTATGAAACTTTTGTATGCCATTAGAGTAAACGACGGGAATATCACCTAACTCAAGTTCGCTAGATGGCAAATCAAAACCACGCTGCAAGGGGGCTATATTCTTGAGCTGTTTGGTAACCCACTCCCCACTTTCCCGAAACTCCGGGAAGCGGAGGCGGGGTATCAGCTTTTTGTTTTGCTCTTTCTTGTTTTTCATCTTGCACTGGCTCGGGCGGGTGTGCGGTTATTGTAGCATAGAGCGGCGCAGGGGTGAATGGGCGGTTTTTGGGAGGACGCCGTGACACCGTGATTTCATGACTTCCGAGGACCGGGTGACGTTGTGACGATGGGTGTGATAGCTCAGCGATCGCGCCCTACCTTGACTATGTCCTGCGTTCGGGTGTCACTGGGTCGGGGGTCATGGCGTCACTCTTAATGCTTTGCACTTTCGGGTGAGAATTCCTGCTACTTTAATGTCTTTTCTCACACAAAGACACTAAGACTCAAAGCTTTGTGATCCATTGATAATTCGTTTGCAACCATCTTTGAAGAGACTGGCTCCAAAATTGATCAACAACCCCAATGGTAAATCAAGCAGCTTGAGATAAGTGAGAACCTGCTTATAGTGTACCGGGGCTAGAACTTCGACTGACTTAAGCTCAATTAAAAGTTTGTCCTCAACAATAATATCTGCCCGAAAAGCTTCATTGATATCCACCCCCATAAGGGTAATAGGTATTGGTTGCTGACGTTTAACAGTTAACCCTTTGTCTTGCAACATGCTTGCCAAAACAGCCTCATAAACGGACTCAAGCAATCCTGGACCTGCCTCGACATGCAGGTGATAAGCGCAATCTACCGCAATCGTTGCCAGTTCTTCAATATCCATTCTCTCCCCTCTCTTCCCTTGCGTCTTTGCGTCTTCGTGTGATAATTCCCGCTGCCTTCATTTTTTTTCTCACACAAAGTCACTAAGCCTCAAAGTTTTTAGCTGGTCAATATTCTCTCTCTTCCTTTGCGTCTTTGCGTGAGAATTCCCGCTGCCTTGATGTTTTTTTCTCACACAAAATCACTAAGTCTCAAAGTTTTAGTTGGTCAATATTCTCTCTTCCTTTGCGTCTTTGCGTCTTCGTGTGAGAATTCCCGCTGCCTTCATTTTTTCTCACACAAAGGCACTAAGCCTCAAAGTTTTTAGCTGGTCAATATTCTCTCTTCCTTTGCGTCTTTGCGTCTTCGTGTGAGACATTTCAATGTTCATAAGCACTGAGTCCTGAGATTGCACGTCCGCCGCTTCTGCGCTTGAGCAGCGGTACGAGGTCTGCCATGAGTTCGAGTTCGCAGCGGGTCCGGTCGTGCCAGCCGAGGTCGAGCGGGGCGAGCAGCTCGACCAGCTTTTCGCCGTTGAAGATCATACGTTGCAGGATGTTGTCGATAAAATCGCCGAGGCGTTCGGGGGCGAGAGCATATTTGTCGGCCAGTTCGTTCAGCTCCTGCATTTCGCGCTCGTGTTTGAAGCGCTGGTAGCCTTCGCGAACCTGGTCTTCGTCGAGGGGTGTGTTGGCTTCCAGCGTGGTTACATAGTCGGTGATCTCCTCGCGAACTTCCAGGAACTTGGCGTCGGATTCGATCAGTCCGATCAGTTGTTCTCGGGTCATTTTGGCACGTAGCGGATCCTGCCCGGTATAGCTCGAGATGAGCTGCATGATGTAGTCGTAATCGATGGTAGCCGAGGCGAATAGCACGAACTCGAAATCGAGCTGGTCGATGGCGGGGCTGCCGGAGCCGCCGGGTTTTTCGCGCTGTTCGCGGAGCCGCTGGGCAGTTTCGAGATAGGCACCCCGGTAGCTGCGCAGGTCATCGCGCGGGAGAATGGTTTCGATCTCGGCTTTCTGTTCCCCGGTGAGGTCGGTGTACTGGTCGAGCTGGGTCTGGAGCCGCTGGACTTCCTTGAAGCGGTTGATGAACTGGGCACGGGCATCGTCGCCCCGGAGGTTGGCGACGGCTTCGGGGCGGGGGGCGAGTGCCTGTGACTCCAGAAAGAGGTCGAGATCGGCTTTGGCCTGTTTGAAGTTTTGGATGACGGTTTCGGCTCTGTCCACCAGCCAGATTTCGCGTGCACGTTCGGCCTGGGCGCCGGAGAAGAGGGTGATGGCTTCGTCGACACGTTCCTGCTGGCCGCGGAAATCGAGAATGTGACCGTAGGGTTTGGTGGCGTTGAGAATGCGGTTGGTGCGGCTGAAGGCCTGGATCAGGCTGTGGTGGCGCAGGTTTTTATCGACGTAGAGGGTGTTGAGGTATTTGGAGTCGAAACCGGTGAGGAGCATATCGACAACGATGGTGATGTCGATCTTCTCGGCTCCTCTGCGGGGCAGGTCGGCATCGGGGAATTCCTGATCTTTGATGCGTTGCTGGACATCTTTGTAGTAGGCGTCGAAATCGTTGATGGAGTGGTTGGTATTGTAGGCTGCATTGTAGTCGGCGATGATGCGGCGCAGGGCTTCCTTTTTGCGGTCGGGTTCGACGGCGTTGTCGGCCTTTTCCTGCGGCAGATCCTCCTGGAGCTGGCGGACATCGGCGTTGTCTTCGGCGGGGGGCGAAAAGATGGCGGCGATTTTGAGTGGCTGATAGTCGGGGTTCTGACGTTGCAGACCGGCCTGAATTTCGGCCAGGAGTTCGTAGTATTCGATGGCGTCGTTGATACTGGCGGTGGCGAAGAGAGCGTTGAAGCGGCAGTCGGCCGTGGCGGCATGGTGTTTGGCGAGGATAGCTTCGACAATGGCCTGTTTGGCGAGGGTGTCGCCCGGTTTGGGGAGGGTTTTGCCATCGGGTTTGAAGTAATAGACAAGGAAGCGCAGGACGTTGCGGTCTTCGATGGCGTGGGTGATGGTGTAGGCGTGGAGTTCCTGCTGGAAGACATCTGCGGTGGTTTTGAGCGTCTGCAGATTGCCATCGACCTGGCGATGGGTGGCGTTCTGCTCGAAGATGGGCGTGCCGGTAAAGCCGAAGAGCTGTGCCCGGGGGAAGAAGCTGCTGATCGTCTGGTGAGTCTCGCCGAACTGTGAGCGGTGACACTCGTCGAAGATAATCACCATGCGCTTCTGGCGCAGTGGTGCCAGCAGATCGCTGTAGCTCTCGCGACCACGTTCGCGGCGATTACGGTTGCGCCGGCTCTGCTGGTCGAGGGCGAGGCCGAGCTTCTGGATGGTGGAGACTATGACCTTGTCGGCATGGTCGTCGGAGAGGAGGCGGGCGACGAGGGTGGCGGTATTGGTGTTTTCTTCGACGCATCCCTCCTGGAAGCGATTGAACTCGTCGCGCGTCTGACGGTCGAGGTCTTTGCGGTCGACTACGAAGAGGCACTTGTGGATGGCGAGGTTGTCTTTGAGGAGGGTGGAGGCTTTGAAGGAGGTGAGGGTTTTGCCGCTGCCGGTGGTATGCCAGATATAGCCGTTGCCACTGTTTTCCTCAATGCAGCGGACGATGTGGTCAACAGCGTAGATCTGATAGGGGCGCATCATCAGCAGCTTCTGCTCGCTCGCCACGAGCACGATATAGCGGCTGATCATGTCACCGAGGGTGCATTTGGGCAGAAAGTGTGCAGCAAAGTCGTCGAGGTGCGTGACCTTGGTATTGTCCTCGGTGGCGAACTGGTAGATCGGCAGAAAGCGCTCTTCGGCGTTGAAGGCGAAGTGGCGGGTGTTGTTGTTGGTGAAGTACCAGGTGTCGGTGCGGTTGCTGACGATAAAGAGCTGCATGAAGCAGAGCAGGGTGCGGGTGTAGCCGTTGCCGGGGTCGTTTTTGTAGTCGACAATCTGCTGGATGGCACGGCGGGGGCTGATACCGAGGTTCTTCAGCTCGACCTGGACGACGGGGATGCCGTTGATCAGGATGATAACATCGTAGCGATGATGGCTGTAATCGGTGTTGATCTTGAGCTGATGGACCACCTCGAATCTGTTTTTGCACCAGTCTCTGATGTTGACGAGGGTATAGTTGAGCGGAGTGCCGTCGTCACGTATGAAGTCGTTGACCTCGCGCAGGGTGTGTGAGGCGGTGTAGACATCGGGCGTGATAATACTTTCGAGCAGACGCCGGAACTCGGCGTCGGAGAGTGTGA
>CAZMGQ010000001.1:23929-31749 GCA_964565855.1 uncultured Lentisphaerales bacterium
ACCCGGTTGAGAGCTTCGAACTTCTGACGGAAGTTGCTTTCGAGCGAGGCCCGATCGGTGATGTCGTCCCGGATGGTGTATTTCAGGTCACGCAGCCGTTCGATGAAGTTGATCTCGATATCGGCTTCGCGTACGCTGGCAGGAGCGGAGGCCTGGCTTTGGTAGTCAGCGGGTTTGGACATGTTTGGAACTCAAGCGGGTGTTGCTTAATAAGGCAGTTGCAGGTCGATGAATTCGGTTGGGAGGCTGAAGCGGCGTTCGAGCAGTTCGCCGAGGGCTTTGACACCGAAGGTCTCGGTGGCGTAATGGCCGGCGAAAAAGGCGTTGATCTGGCCGTGGCGGGCTTCGTTGTAGGCCTGGAGCCCGACTTCGCCACTGACGTAGGCATCGAGTCCGGCTGCGATGGCCTGCGGCAGTTCGTTATCAGCGCCGCCGCTGATGACCCCGACGGTGCGGATCATGGGGTTGCCGAAGGGCATGGCCACCAGGTTGCCGCCGGGGGTGGCGGTGGCGAGACGTTTGGCGAAGGATTCGGAGCTGATCGCACGTGGCAGAGTGCCCCGGAAGCCGATGGTCATCCCCTTGTATTCGCCAAAAGGCGCCAGATGGCGCAGGCCGAGTTTGCGAGCCAGCAGGGCGTTGTTGCCGAGGCTGGCATGGGCATCCAGCGGCAGGTGTGAGGCATAGAGTGCCATGTCGTGCTGGATCAGGAAGGAGATCAGCCGGTAGTTGAGTCCGGTGATGCGGGCCAGCGAGGGGCCCCAGCTCAAGCCATGGTGGACGACACAGAGGTTGGCACCGGCGGCGTGGGCCTGTTCGAGAAACTCGAGCGAGGCATCGACCCCACAGCAGATTTTGCTGATCTGGCCGGAGTTTTCCACCTGCAGACCGTTGTGTGAGGAATCGGCCGCAAAGGCGGTGGTATCCAGTTCGCGATCGAGCAGTTCGACAATGTTGGAGAGGGCGACGGTTTTCATGTTTTCACCTTTCGGGAGAGACTTGGCAGCGGTTTCAACCGGGCTGGAATTGCCGCAAATGCTGACGGGCTTCTTTAAACGATAACGGGAGCGGCGCTTCCAGCACCAGCTCTTTACCAGTGGCCGGATGGTTCAGAACGAGGCGTGAGGCATGCAGAAACTGGCGACCGACATTGAGCCCTAGTGCCACATCGCGGCGACGGCGGCCGTAGAGCGGATCGCCGATGACGGGATAGCCGGCGTGGCGCAGGTGGACGCGGATCTGATGCGTGCGGCCGGTTTCGATCCGGACCTCCACCAGTGCGGCCTCGGCTTCGGCAAAGGTTTCGCAGACCCGGTAATGGGAGACGGCGCGGCGACCGCCTTCGCTGAGAACGGCCATGCGCAGCCGGTGGCGCGGGTGGCGACCGATGGCGCTTTCGAGCCGTTGCTCCGGCGGCTGGGGCAGGCCATGGACCAGGGCGTGGTAGAACTTTCCGACCGTATCATTTTTGAACTGGGCGGCGATGGAGGCGAGAGCTGCGGGGGTTTTGGCGACGACCATGATGCCGGTGGTGTCGCGGTCGAGCCGGTGGACGATGCCGGGCCGCCCGGCATCGTCCGTCTCGGCCAGTTCGTCGCAATGGTGCAGCAGGGCATTGACCAGTGTACCGTCGGCATGACCGGGGGCTGGGTGGACGACGATGCCGGCGGCTTTGTCGATTGCCAGCAGATGTTCGTCCTCGAAGACAACCGTGAGAGGGATTTGCTGCGGGAGAACTTCGGCTGTTTCGGAAGGCGGTTCTTCGATGCGCAGTTGCATCCCGGCGCGGGTTTTGCGGGAGGGTGAGGACAGTGCCACACCGTCCGCCGTGACCAGTCCGGCGGCGATCAGTTGCTGGATCCGGGCACGTGAGAGAGGCAGCCGGGCAGCCAGCCAGACATCGATCCGCTGGCCGGCTTCGGTGGGCGGAACTTGCAGCTCATGAACGGTGCTGGCGACGGGTCGGGGCATTTTTGGGAGGGGTGGTGACAGGCTGTGGCGCGGGTTTGGTGACCGTACGGCCATGCCGGCGCAGGAAGAGAGTCAGGGCGAGGGCGAAGGCGGCGATGCCGAGGCTGATGGTTTGTCCGATCGAGAAGGGACCGATCAGGAGCCGTTCGTCGGCGCGGAAGTTTTCGATGAAGAAGCGGACGGGGGCATAAAGGGCGGCGTAGAGGGCTACCTGTTCGCCCTCGATGCGGCGGCGACGGTAATTCCAGAAGAGGAGGGCGAAGATCAGAAAGTTGGCGGCGGACTCGAAGAGCTGGGTAGGGTAGACACAGTAGGGCAGTTCGAACCACTGGATCAGTCCTTCTCCGAACTGCTTGTGCCAGGCGTGGCTGCCGTGTGGAAAACGCACCCCGAGAAAACCCTCGTGGACAGCGCCGAAACAACAGCCTTCGAGGAAGCAGCCGATGCGTCCGATGGCATGGCCGATTGGCAGGGCGGTGACGATCAGGTCGAAAAAGTCGAACCAACGTTCTTTATGGATGCGTGCAAAGATCGACAGGGCGGCCAGGGCGGCAAAGAGTCCGCCATAGAACATGACGCCGCCTTCGCGGAGGTTGAAAGCCCGCAGGGGAGAAGCGGCATACTCGGCCCAGTGTTCCACCACATAGGCTGTCCTGGCACCGACGAGGGCCGACAGGATGAGGACGACGAGGAGGTTGGAGAGGTAGTTGGAGTCGCGCCGGGTGCCGCGGCTGAGGTAGATCCAGGTCCATAAAAAGAGCAGAAAACCGGTCGCCATACAGACGCCGTACCAGTGAATAGCAAATGGGCCTAGACTGAAGAAGACAGGATGCATACAATATCACACAAAAGGCGAGGTATAAGTGGTAACATCTCTTGATGCGAACTCTTAAAGGTATCAGTTGAAATGACGGACGACAAGGCCGATAAAGCTGAAGAGCAGGACGAAATTGTTGAGATCGGAATTCAGACCGATCCGGTGTTTGAAGTCCAGTGTCCCGGGTGTGGTGCCGAAATTGACACCCAGGGGATAACTTCGTTCACCGAGATTGCCTGTCCGAATTGTAAAACGCGTCAGACGGTGCCGGCCATGCTGGGCAACTTCCGGCTTTTGCGTGTGCTGGGAACGGGCGGCATGGGGGCGGTTTTTCTGGCGCAGGACGACACGCTCAAGCGACGTGTGGCGATCAAGGTCATGCTGAGTTCGATCGGGGCCAACCCCGAGCTTGTCGCGACTTACCGCAAGGAGGCCCAGGCCGCCGCCCGTCTCAATCACCCCAATATTGTTCAGATTTACTCGTTTGGCGAAGCCAAGGGGCAGCCTTATATAGTGATGGAGCTGATCGGTGGCGAGAAGTTCGACGATCTGATCGAATCCGGCGAGCCGCTCGAACAGGGATTTGTGATGAGGATCGGCAAGGAGGTCGTCGAGGGGTTGGCGGCCGCCCAGGCGGCGGATTTGCTGCATGGCGACATCAAACCGGCCAACATTCTGCTCGATGAACAGTTTCGTGGCAAACTGGTGGACTTCGGTATCGCCAGTATGCTGACCTCGAAAGATGGCGATGAAGAGATCTGGGGTACGCCTTTTTACATTGCGCCGGAAAAGGTGCAGCGGCGTAAAGCCGATGTCCGCAGCGATATCTACAGCCTGGGTGCCACGCTTTACCATGCCCTGACCGGGCAGCCGCCCTTCGACGGCAAAGATGAAGTGGCCGTCATCCGGGCCCGTTTCGAAAAACCCGCCAGACCCCTCGCCCAACTGCGTCCCGATCTCGATCCGGCCGTGATCGCGATCGTCGAACGCATGATGCAGAATGATCTCTTTCTGCGTTATCCGAACTATACGTCGTTGCTCAACGACATGAACCGCTACCTCAATACCCTGCCGCCCGAGCGCAAGTCCGGACCCGGCGCCAAGCGCCGCCGGTTGCGCGCATCGCAGGCAGGGAGTATCACCGGAGGTGCCGCCTTGACCAACAATAACACATCCACCAGCCCCGTTCCTCCCACCACCGGGGGACGGCGTCCATTCGTGATTCAGCGTGGCACAATCGCGGCAACCCCCTCCGTATCAACGGGCGGCGGTTCGTCGCCGCCTTCCACCGGCCCCCACCCACCCGTGGAAAAGCGGCCCAGTGCGGCACCCAAGGTGATCGCAATCATGGTCATTGCCTTCTTTATCCTGACAGTGCTTGCCGGCGTCGGCGTTTTGATCGGCGTCACCATGCGCAATCAGGGTAAAAGCCGCGAGCTCGACAACCTCCTGACCGAAGCCCAGAGATTTGAAGAAAGTCTGCCGGAACTCGATACCAGCCTGGCCGGATCTGTTGCCCGGCTGACCGAGTGCGACGAAGAGGCCGCCAAGGTGATCGCCTCGGTGGGCGATATCGTCCGCCGCGCGCTGGATCTGCCGTTGGTAACTCCCAATCTGGAGCCTGCGCCGGAAGATATTCTGCCGCCAACCGGAGAAACGCCCGATGACGGGGGCGCCGACGATACCCCGCCTGCAGCGGCGGATGACGAAACGGCGGAAAGTTCCGCCGAAGAAGCTGGAGAAGAAGCCGCCGAAGAGGCAACGGAGAGTGACGGAGAGGCTGATGCGGCGGTTGCGGAAGAGCCGGAGCCGGCCATCCCGGCAACCGGGCTTGCTGACCTGTCCGACGACCGTCCTTCCCTGATCAAGAGTGCTGATCAACTCTTCACGCACGCCCGCATCATCCGCACCAACTTGCGTCGGGGCGAGGCATTGCGTGACCGGGAGTTTGCCCCGATGGGCGTTCTCAAGCGTGAGACCATCGACAAAAAACAGTGGGAACAGCGTAAGAAACGGCAGGAGTTGCGTGAGCAGGACGTTGCCACAGTCGAGGAAATGGTCAAGGAAAGCAATGCCGCCCTGCTTGCCATGCGTCGCTTTGTGCCCGGCTTTGAACGTCAGGCAGGCGATCTGATTGCGGCCGCCCGACGTCAGGCCGAGGCCGAACGCAAGGCGCAGGAAGTAGCCGAGGCAGAAAAGGCCAAACGTCTCGCCGAAGAAGCGGCCAAAGCACGTATTACGGAAGATGTCGATTACTTCTCGGGCGTGCTGGACCGGCAACGGGATTTTGTCAGGAAATACGACTATACCAAAGTCGCACACGAGCTTAAGCGCGTCCGGCCTGATCTGGGGACCGAAGAAGGCCGCAAGAAGCTCGACGATCTGGTCGAACAGTATGAGCGCCTCGATTCGCTCAAAAAGTTCATCATCCAGGATCTCCACGACCACAAGGGTTTGCGCCGGGGATTGGGGGTCGGCGACGTGGTCGATGCCGATGAAAACGCCATCTATGGCGTCGGTGACCGTCGTGTTCTGATTGAGGAGCTGGAGGTCAGACAGTGGCTCAATTTTATCGTCATGCTGCTCGAAACCCGTCCCGGCGACCGTAATATCCGCATCATCGACCATGGCGAACAGCTTTTCAATGCGGCTATCTTCTGTATCGTACATGGCGGAGGGCAGGAGACCGCCGAAGCCAAAGCCCTGACCCTCCTCAATATGGCCCTCAAGCGCCGTACAGCCCTGCGTGCCGATGTGCCGCGCCTCCTCCCGTCGATCGCGGGACGCGAAGATGACTGACCAGTTGCGTTGCCGGCTCCGGCCCGATCGGGCGCAGCGATCCAACCGGAGTTGACATGAGTTACAAGCTGCGCTTCCGCCAGGTTCATCTGGACTTTCATACCTCGCCCGATATCGAAGCCATCGGCAGCGAATTCGACAAGCGCGCTTTTCAACAGGCGCTGCAGACCGGTCACATCGACTCGATTACGCTCTTTGCCAAATGTCATCACGGCTGGTCGTACTACCCCACCCGGACCGGCCGCCAGCATCCCGGTCTGGACTTCGACCTGCTGGGAGCCCAGGTCGAAGCCTGTCGCGAAATCGACGTCAACTACCCGATCTACCTCACGGCCGGCTGGGATAACCTGATGGCTTTCGAGCATCCCGAATGGCGGCGCCTCAGTCCCGACTGGCGCTACAGTGCGCCGGCCGATGTCACCAAGCCCGGCTGGCATTTCATGTGCTTCAACTCACCCTATCTGGCACACCTCGCCGCCGAGGTTTGCGAAGTGGTCGAGCGTTTTCCGGATTGCCACGGCATCTTTCTCGACATCATTTCCGAAGCCGACTGCTGCTGCCGCTGGTGTCTCGAATGGATGGAGCAGCAGGGGCTCGATGTCGGCAATCCCGACCATCGCAAACAGACCTCAGCTCATACCCTCAAACGTTATTTCGAGGTCATCACCGCCGCCTGTCGCAGCCTCAACCCCGAAATGCCGGTCTTCCACAACTCGGGCCACATTACGCCGGGACGGCGCGACATCCTGCCATACTTTTCACACCTCGAACTTGAGTCCCTCCCCACCGGTGGCTGGGGCTACGACCACTTTCCGCTCTCGGCCCGCTATGTTGCCAATCTGGGGCTCGACTATCTGGGCATGACCGGCAAGTTCCACACCACCTGGGGCGAGTTCGGCGGTTTCAAACATCCAAATGCGCTACGCTACGAATGTGCCGCCATGCTGGCTTTCGGGTCTAAATGTTCGATCGGCGACCAGCTCCACCCCAACGGCCGGATGGATGAATCGACCTACGCCATGATCGGCACGGCTTATGCCGAAGTTGCCGCCAAAGAGCCCTGGTGCGACGATGTGCAAAATGTCGCCGACATCGGGCTGCTGCTGGCGGCCTCGCAGGGGCGGCGCGGACGACACGACAACCTCGGCGATATCGGCGCCGGCCGCATCCTGCTCGAAGGACATCTGCTCTTCGACGCGCTCGATACCGAGTCCGATTTCAGTCGCTACCGTCTGCTGATCCTGCCCGATGAAATTACCATCGACGACGAATTGCAGGCCAGGCTCGAAGCTTATCTTGCCGCCGGCGGCAAACTCCTGCTCAGCGGCAGTTCGGGTCTTGCGGCGGATGGCAGAACTTTTCTCTTCGATCTCGGAGCCACCTGCGAGGGTCTTTCCGAATATCAGCCCGACTATATCCTGCCACGCGCTGATCTGCGGGCATCATACCTGCAGACACCGCTCGTGACCTACCTGCCTTCCTATCGTCTGCGCGTGGGCAGGGGCACCTCGCTCGGCGATGTTTTCGACCCGTATTTCAACCGTACCTACCGTCACTTCTGCTCACACCAGCATGCGCCCAACCGCCCCGAACCCTCGGGCTTTGCCTGTGGCGTGCGGCAGGGCAACATTGTGTACCTCGCCCATCCGGTTTTTACACACTATCACGATCTCGGCAGTGCCCCCTTCAAGGAGTATGTGCTGCGCGTCATTCTCGATCTGCTGGGCCAGCCGACTGTCCGACTGCAGGGACTGCCTTCCACCGGACGCATCAGCCTGACCAAGCAGCCCGCCTTCAACCGCCAGGTGCTGCACCTGCTTTATGCCAACACCGTCCAGCGTGGCGGTCGCGGTCACCCGGACAGTCCCACGGCCCACACCAAGCCGCTCGAAGTAATCGAAGACCTCGTGCCGCTCAGCGACATCGAGGTTGTTCTCAAGCCTCAGACCCCGCTTACCTCTGTGCGCCTCGTGCCCGAAAACCGAGAGCTGCCCTTCGAAACCTTGGCCGATGGCTCCGCCCGCTTTACCGTGCCCCGCCTCCTCTGTCACCAGATGGTCGAGTTGGTGTAAGGAGACCCCGGACAACCTGGAGGCGAGAACAGTGTCATAGCCATTCCTGCCTGTGTGATAGGGCAGTTTCGGGGTGGTTTCCGGGCTTGCTCTGGACAGGCGGGAACAGCAATTCTAATTTTGACAGATAAGTGTCAGATGCTGAGCTGTGTTAATGCTGA
>CAZMGQ010000002.1:0-9024 GCA_964565855.1 uncultured Lentisphaerales bacterium
CGGTATGCCAGCCAATGCCCTGCTGCTGATTGTCGATGTCGGACGGCAACAACTGACCGTAATCGAGTCCGACCACAGCATCCGGGGGCAGTTCATTATCTCCACAGCCAGTGCCGGAGTCGGCAATCGTGATGGCTCCAACCGCACTCCACTCGGCTGGCACAAAATCGATGAGCGGATCGGCGCCATGTCGCCTCCGGGCGAAGTCTTTGTCGGTCGCGTTCCCCAAAAACGCCCTCTCAAACCCCATCAGTGGCGCGACCCGGAAAACGGCGACTTCGTGCTGACGCGAATCATGTGGCTGCGCGGACTCGAGCCGGGAATCAATGTCGGCCCGGGAATCGATACCCATGAACGTTATATCTATTTCCACGGCACCAATCAGGAACACCTCCTCGGCCAGCCCTCCTCCGACGGCTGTATCCGCATGTCCAACCGTGACGTGATGGAACTCTTCGACTGGGTCGGGAAACGCGAGACCTGGTGCCTGATTGTCTCACATCTCTGATAACCGCGACATCATGTCTCTATGTTGCCCGGCACCATGCCATACCACTCCGGCTGTCGGGGTCGGCATCGCTATCGGGATCGAAAATTGCACAAAAACAGGTCTTTCGATGCCGAAGACGATGCCGCTTCCGACTCCGATAGTATGGACTGCACCATAATCAGCCCCCTGAACAACAGTCCGCATCAGGACTTGCGGGGAAAAAGCTCATCCAGTGCCGCATAGACTGTCGGTACCACTACCAGCGTCAGGATCGTCCCGGCCAGCAGACCACTGGCCGCCACAATCCCGAGCGGACTCATCCGCTCCAACCCGACAGCATTTTCCATGATCAGCGGCGAAAGCCCCAAAATGGTCGAGACAGTCGTGATCATGATCGGACGCAAGCGCTGGCGGACAGACTGTACGAGGGCCTCGTCGCGCGGCAGTCCGTCGGCCCGGGCAGTTTCCACAAAACCGAGCAACAGAATGGCATTGTTGATCACCGTGCCGCCGAGCAGAATCATCCCCATCATGGCCGGCTGACACATGGGCTTGCCGAACGCCAGCAGACCCCAGAAGCCACTGGCAACGGCCAATGGAATGGCTGCCAGCACGGTCAGTGGATTGACCCACGACTTCAGCATCGAAGCCAGCAGAATGTAGAGCAATATCAGCCCCACCAGCAGAGCCCGACCGAAACGCTGCTGTGCCTCGGCCATGTCGCTCATACTGCCCCCGACCTCGATCCGGTAGCCATCCGGCACAGCCAGACCGTCCAGCTTCTGCTGCACGGCTTCTGCCAGATGCTTGATCGTCGGCCCACGGTTGACTCCGGTAATATCGAGTGTGCGACGCAGGTTTTCGCGCGTGACAATCGGCGCGGTGCGATACTCTTCCACCTCCGCCAGCGCCCGCAGGGGCAATGGACCGTCGGCGGTGGGCACATAGATCGAGGCCACATCATCGATATTGTCGATATCCGCCGCGGCATACTGAACCGTGATCGGAATATCGAGCAGTCCCTGCAGACGCATACGGCTGGCAGGCGCTCCCTGAACCGCGTTGCGCAGCGATCCGGCAACATCGGCCACGCTCGTGCCGTGCGAACGTGCCAGCACGGGATCAACCAGAATCCGATGTTCGATTTTGTCGAAATCCCAACTGCGGCGCAGGTCAAAAAGACCCGGCACATCCTGCAGCAACGTCATGCAGCGATCCCCCAGCTCCGAGACAACCTGCCCGTCCGGGCCACTGATCACGACATTGAGTGGAGCTTTGGTCGTTGACATGGGGGTGGCGCCATACTCACTGATACGCAGCGTGCGAACTCCCTCCAGCCGGCGGATTTCATCGCGCCAGCGGTCCTGCACCTGCCAGATGCTTTCCTCGCGATCGGTCCGGTCAACTATATGTACCACCGCCCGTCCGCTCTGGGACGTGGCACCGCCAGCGCCAAAACTGAGCTTGCCCATCTCCGAACCCAGCATGGCGGATACCGAGATCACGCCTTCGGTTTCCATGACCAGCTTTTCGATAGAGCCCAGAACCCGTGCCGCTTCTTCGGGCGAGGCATCGGTCGGGGTTTCAAATTCGATGATCGAGATACCGGTATCCATCGGAGGCATCAGCTCGCCACCGACAAGGCCCGGCACAATCCGCATCGTCGCCACCAGCAGTACGAGCGCCAGCAGCAGAGTCGTGCGACGGTGGCGCAACGCCAGTGCCGCCAGTGCTGCATAGGCATCGGCCAGTTTGTTGATGGCTCGATCGAAGCGGTTGTAGGCCCGACGGATAAAGTTGTTGGTGGGAGGCTTGTCGCTCAGAATGCGGGCCGCCAGTAGAGGCACCACCGTCAGTGCCACCAGCAGCGAGGCTACCAGCGAGGCGATCACCATCAGGTTCAGCGGCCGCATCATCTGGCCCGTATAACCATCGGTCGCCATCTCCGGCAGCAGCACTGCCACAGTTGTCAGCATGCCGGCCGTGATGTCGAGCGCAATTTCGCCCGTTCCCCGGGCCGCTATCTCCTGCGGGTCTCGATCCGGGCCTTCACGCCAATGCCGGTAGATGTTTTCCAGCACCACCACCGAAGCATCCACCACCATCCCGACTGCGATGATCAGCCCCGAGAGCGTGACCATGTTCATCGTATAGCCGGAAACCTTCAAAACCAGTATCGCCGCCAGAAAGCTCGCCGGAATGCTGGCGGCCACCACCGTCGCCGCCCGCCGGTCGCCCAGGAAAACCAGAATTACAATGGTCGTGATGATCATCGCCTCGATCAGGCTGCTGCGCATACCCGAAACGTTGAGGTCGATCAGCGGCTGCTGGTCATCGGTAATGTCGAAACACAGATCCGTGTGTCGGGCCGCAATCTCAGGCAGGGTCCGCTTGATGGCACGGATCACTGGTACAGTCGCAGCATCGGTCGAACGCATGATGTTGACCGCAATGGCCGGCACTCCGTTGCCACTGTATTGACTGCGTGTGGGTGCTTCACCCAGCTCCACTTCGGCCACATCGCCCAGCCGGAGCAGTCCATCCTTTACCGACCGCAGCGGCAGCGACCGGATCGATTCGAGATCGGCAAACTCACCGACCGTCGTCAATTGAAACTCGCGCCGCCCGGCATAAACCATCCCGGCCGGGATGGCGACATTCTGCCGTGCCAGGGCACCCATCAGGTCCTCGAGCGTCAGTCCATATCCTTTAAGAGTGTCGCGACGGGCCCGCACCTGAACTTCGGCACTATGTCCGCCGAAAACCTCAACCTCGGCAACTCCCGGCAAACCGAGCAGCTCGTCGCGCAAATCATTTTCAGCCCAGAGGCGGATTTCCGCCAACGAGCGCGGACTATGCCCAGCAGGCGAGATCGCCACTGTCATTAGAGCCCGCGTCGCATCGGTAATCCGGTAAATCAGCGGTTCGCGCACATCGCCAGGCAGCAGGGCACGGACGCGTGCGACAGCGTTCTGGGCATCCTGCACAGCTTCGCCCGCAGGTTTGCCGTAATCAAACTCCACATTGATACTCGAAACCTCATCGCGCGTAATGCTCGAAACCTTGAGTACTCCCGCCAGGCTGCCCAGTTCTTTTTCGAGCACCCGTGTCACGGCATCGGTCATATCCCCGGCCGAAGCACCGGGACGCTGCGTCATTACCACCACCTGCGGCGGCACCATGTCGGGAAAAAGGTCGGTCGACATGGTGAACATCGCCACCAGCCCCAGGGCCCCGATCGCCACAACCAGTGCAACAATCGTATGGGGCCAACGGAAAGAAAGAGAAGTCAGGTTCAAGGCATCACCTCCACCGGCCGGCCTTCGGCCAGAGCAGCCCACCCCAGCCAGGCTCCTGTCACTACTTGTTCCCCGGCAGCCAGCCCCGTCACGGCAGCTATGCCATCCGCCCGTCCCAGTATCTCAACCCGACGCACAGCCAGACAGCCATCTTCTACCGCATACAGATAGTTGCCCACCGTAAGTGAGCTTGCAATCGCCGTCGCCGGCACCAGCACGACATCCTGCAACTGCTCTTTCAGCAGACCGATTGTCACATATGCACCAACCTGCGGCAGCTCCGACAGATCGTCAAAAGCGGCTTCGACCCGCCGCAACCGGCTGGCACCTAGGGCCGGATGAATGCGCGAAACCTTCCCCTGTCCGCTCAGTCCGTCGGCCTGCCAGGTCAGGGCCTGCCCCGGTTCCAGGCTGTCGGATTCGACCTGTGGCACATCGAAAGCCAGCCGCATTTCGTCCGAGACAATTTCGATCAGGTTACGGCCCGGTACCATCAGATCCCCCGGCTCGACCTGACGCCGCGTCACCACACCCGCCACACTGCTGACAATCACGGCATCCTGCTCCAGCCGCACTCTGGCCTCGCGCCAGCGGGCGGCGGCTGCCTCCACTGCAAAGCTGGCACTTTCGAGCCGTTTTTCAGCCGCAGCGAGACGGCTTTCAATATCGGTCAACCGCTCTTTGGTAGCATCGGCCAGTTGCTCAGTTGTCGCGCCATCAGCCAGCAGATTTTTCTGCCGCTGCCACTCCCGCTCCAGAAATTCCCGCGTTTCACCCAACCCCGCAATCGTCGCTTCCTGCACCGCCTTTTCGGCCTGCGCCGCCCGATGCTGGGCTTCGGCCGCCTGGACCAGAGCTGCAAGATCGTCCGATGCCAGCCGCACCAGCAGCGTCCCCGGCGCCACACGGTCGCCCTCACGCACGGCAACTTCCTGCACCCGCGCTGTCAGACGTGCCGCCACCAGCGTCGTCTGTTCCGGCTCGGCCACCCCCACATAGTCCTGCCGCACCTCCATGGTGCCAACACAACTAACTGCGACATGTACCGGCAGGGACGGCATTTGATCTGCCTCTGACTGCTTCAGTGCTTTGCGCTTGCGCACTACACCGCCGATTGCCAGCCCCAGCAGCAAAATCAGAACTGCCAGACGGATTAAAATTTTCCATACTTTTTTCTGCATGGACGACCTCCAGATGTGCTTCTCAACAGATAAAAAATGTGCTCAAATGCGGCTAATATACACCAATATCTCAGGAGACACCTTGACTTGAGTCAAAAATCGAATGAGCAGGCTACTGCAACAGAGGTTTACACGAATATCTACTCCAAAAGCGGCGCCTGGAGCAATGTAGTATCTATATTTTTTAGGGTGCAAGAGCCGATTGCCCATGCTATGATGCCGCTACCTGTCTAAGGAGATAAACTATGATTTCACGCGCAACATTCCTGGCCGCCATCGTCGCGGTTGTTTTCAGCCTGACCGCCTGCAAAACCGACACTGGCGTAGGTACGCCCTGGCGCAGTGCCTCCAAAATGGTCATCGGTGAGGGCACCGCCAATGTGCAAGTTCTCGAGGGTGAAGCCCTGGCCGACCATCTGAAAAACTTCGAAGTCGATACACGTTCCGGTTTTCGACTCTCACAACAGACCCGGACCGGCTACATGATGATTGGCGACCTGAAGTATCTGGTGACTGTAAGCTGCGAAATGGATGAGAGCACACGTCAGTTGATCACCATCCACTCCGGGTCCGACCCCATTCATCTGAAGCAGCGCTGAGTCCCGCCTCAGTCACCGGCCCCGATAACAGCCACCGCTTCTATTTCGAGCCGCGCTCCCAGCGGGAGGGCGGCCACCTGAATGGTTGACCGTGCTGGCTTGTGGCTGCCGAAAAGTTCGGCATAGGCCGCATTCATGGCGGGAAATTCCGCCAGGTCGGTCATAAAGACCGTACACTTGACCACATCGCCCAGCGTTGCTCCAGCCGCCGCCAGAACAGCCTGCAGGTTGGCAATGGCGCAGCGCGCCAAATCCCCGATCTCACCGGTCAGAAGTTCGCCGGTTGCCGGATCGACTGGCAGTTGACCGGAGCAATAGACTGTATCCCCTGCCCTGATGGCCTGCGAATAGGGACCGACTGCGGCTGGCGCACCCGCCGCACTGGTAATCGATTTCATCCCAAACTCCTTTGCGGTGTCAGCGAATCTGTCCGGCCCGCGCCATGGCACGGGCTTCAACACTCTGGATCTCGGCAAAGCCCTGCGAGCTGACCGGGTTGAGCCCGGCGCTTTCCTCCATAGAGGAATCTTCTTCACGGTAGATGGAAGCAGCCACATCATACATGGCGTGGAAATGGATATTACCCTTGTAGAGTCCCACTTTGACACGGCCGGAGGCATGTTCGGCAAAAACTCCGATCGCCGCAAAGGCCGCCTGAGTCACGGGATCGTAGAGTCGGCCATCGTAAGCCTGTTCCGCGATCAGTCGTGAGAGGCTGTTGAAGAGTGTTGTCGCCCGGCGATCCATGGTGGACTGGTACAGGTAACGCAGACAGGTGCCCAGCAACTCCATGCCGGGAGCCTCGTATACCCCGCGGCTCTTGGTGCCCACAATGCGGTTTTCCAGCGCATGTGTCAGGCCCACACCATTCCGTCCGCCGATCTCGTTGGCCAGTTGCATCAATGCCACAGCCTCCAGCCGCCGACCGTTGATGGCCACCGGACGGGCTTTTTCAAAGGTTACTTCCACCTCTTCCACCTTGTCCGGCGCCTCCATCGGCCAGACCCCCATCTTGGGCTCGACGATGGTCATGGCTGTTTCGAGACTCTCCAGATCCTCGGCTTCGTGAGAAAGTCCGGCCAGGTTGGCATCGGTCGAATAGCGTTTTTTGCCTCCCGGAAAAGCGTCGATCCCGTTTTTCTGCAGATACTCGGCCATCTGTGTCCGCCCGGGGAACTGCTGCAACAGATCGGCATCACGCCAGGGAGCGTAAATCTTCATGTCCGGCGCAAAAACATTGGTATAACGTTCGAAACGCATCTGGTCGTTGCCACGTCCGGTGGCACCATGCACAAGCACCGAAATGCCGCGACGCTGCATTTCTCTAACCAGTCCCCGCACAGTTACGGCACGGGCGATACCGGTCGAGTTCCAGTACCCGCCATCGTAAGTCGCCAGTGCCCGCAGGGTGTCGAAACAGGCTTCAGCCATGTCTTCCTTGAGGTCAACGATGATCGTCTCCACCCCGCAGGGGGCCATTTTGCGGGCTACATCCTGAATATCGGTCTCGTCGGGCTGTGCCAGATCGGCGGCAAAACAGAGCACATCGCAGCCGGCCTCGCGCAACCGCATCGCTATCGTGCGGCTGTCGAGTCCGCCGGAAACACAGGCTCCAAGTTTTTCATTTTTAAGACTGGAAATCGAAAGTGACATAGCATACCTCATTGAATCACTGCGCCTTCAACGGCTTCATTGCAGCGGCAGAATAAGGTATTGCCGCCCCGCTGTCCACCTTTCACTGGCAGCGGCACAAAAACTGAAAACTGCATAAGTTGACCATCGGGAGTAAAAAAGGATAAGATGAAGGTTTGTACTGCGGCTTTTTCTTTCCTTTTCCCGAGCCGCACAGAAAGAAACGCCATGCTTTTTGGCCGACGCAAAGCAAACAAAAAACAAATGACTCCAGACAATCTTGAATCTATCGCCGCAGAACAGGAAACCGCTGCCACGGAACCTGCTGCCGGTACAGATACCACAATTTCAGCCGCTGAGGCCGATAGCACAGACAATGGTGCAGAAACGGAAGCAACTGACGCCGACGAAAGCACCGAACCGTCCGAGTGCGACGTACTGCGCGACCGTCTGTTGCGCCTGCAGGCCGACTTCGACAATTACCGAAAACGCATGTTGCGCGAGCGGCAGGACATTATCCTGCGTGCCAACGAAGACCTGCTCGAAGCCCTCCTGACGCCGCTCGACCACATGGACCGCGCCATCGATGTCATGAACAGCTCCGTCAAGGAAGACGATCCCTGTCTCCAGGGCATCCGCCTTGTCCGGACCGAAATGAAATCAGCCCTCGAACGCTTCGGCCTCAAGCCTGTCGCAGCCCTCGGCGAAACTTTCGACCCCGAACAGCACGAAGCTCTCGGGATGATGCCGGCGACCGACGACATTGCCGAAGGCCAGGTCGCCGTTGAAGTCCGCGCCGGCTATACCCTCAACGGACGTCTGTTGCGCGCCGCCCAGGTCATGGTTGCCAGTGCTCCCGCCGAACCGAATGCAGCCGAAACCGGGGAATAATCCATGTCCACTCCCAAAAAAGACTACTACGAACTGCTGGGTGTCGCCCGCGATGCCTCGCACGACGATATCCGCAAGGCCTACCGCAAACTGGCCATGAAATATCACCCCGACCGCAATCAGGGTGATGCCGCGGCCGAGGACATGTTCAAACAGATTTCCGAGGCTTACGAGGTTCTCAGCGACGACCAGAAGCGTCAGCGTTACGACCGTTTCGGACACGAGGGCATGAAGTCGCAGTTCGGTCCCGGCGGTTTCGATTTCGAACGCGACTTCACCCACATGGGCGACCTCTCCGATATCCTCGGCGACCTGTTCGGCGGCGGTGGCGGTGGCATTTTCGATTCGCTCTTCGGTGGCGACCGACGTCGCCAGGATCCCAACGCCCCCCAGCGGGGCAACGACCTGCGCTTCGACCTGCAAATCGACCTCGAAGAGGCCATTTTCGGATCCGAACGCGAGCTGAATCTGCCGATTTCGGAAGACTGTACCGACTGCAAGGGCAGCGGTGCCGCCAAGGGCAGCCAGCGCGAAACCTGCCGCCAGTGCGCCGGGCGCGGAGTCACGGTCGGCGGCGGCGGCTTCTTCCGCGTCCAGCAGACCTGCCCCGTTTGTCGTGGGGTCGGCACCATCATTCGCAACCCCTGCCGCACCTGCAAGGGCAGCGGTCGCACCAAGGTCCAGAAAAAGCTCAAACTCAACATCCCGCGCGGGGTCGAAACCGGTACCCGCCTGCGCCTCAGCGGTCGCGGCGAATCCGGCCTGCGTGGCGGCCCCGCCGGCGATCTGCACGTTGTGCTGCATGTCCGCGAACACGATATCTTCGCCCGCCAGGGCGACGATCTGAGTTGCGAAGTTCCGATCGCATTCGAAAAAGCCGCTCTCGGCGGCGAAGTCGAGGTGCCGACTCCCGAAGGGTTTGCCAAACTCAA
>CAZMGQ010000002.1:9034-31101 GCA_964565855.1 uncultured Lentisphaerales bacterium
CTCTCGCCCGGCACTCCCAACGGCAAGGTTTTCCGGATGCGCAACAAGGGCATGCCCACCCTCGACGGTCGTGGCAATGGCGACCTGCTGATCCGCGTGGTCGTCGAAGTTCCAAATAACCTCTCTCAAGCCCAGCGGCGTGCGCTCGAGGAGTTTTCCGACGCTTTCGAATCACGCAGCTATCCCGCTGCCGGCAGCTTCCGTTCGCGTGCAGATGAGTTCTTCGAGCGACGCGACAAACTCAACAAACGCTGATTTCTGCCATGTCCACCAGATGTCTGGTTCCAGGCGCACTGCTCGCCGAAAGCGAAATCCGCCTGCCGGAGACGGCTGTCCGGCACCTCCATAATGTCCTGCGCATGAGCGTCGGACAGAACCTGACACTGGTCGATGGACGGGGACGGGCCCTGACTGTCAGCATCAGTGCCATCTCGCGCCGCGAAGTGGTCTGCAACGCTGGTGGCAGTGTCCGGACTCTGCCACAACCCGACCCGGAAATCATACTCTTCCAGGCGGTTGCCAAAGGCACCCGGATGGACTGGTTGGTCGAAAAGGCTGCCGAACTGGGCACCACCCGCCTGCTACCGGTCATCACGCGTCGCAGCGTTGCCAGGCTCAAACCCGGCACCAGGGTCGAACGTTGGGAGCGGATTGCCGACAGTGCTCTGGAACAGTCGCAAGGCTACTGGCGCATGCAGGTTGAGCCGGTTCTGAGCTGGTCACAGGCCCTGGAACAGCTCGCCAGAATACCGCTCCGGCTGGCTGGGGCCCTGACTACCGACAGCCGCCCGCTTGTGGAAAACCTGAAGTCCACCCCGCCTCCGGCGGTTGCCTGGATTGTCGGGCCGGAGGGTGACTTCGATGATGCAGAAATGCAGGATCTCCGCACGGCTGGTGCCAGAATGTGCAGTCTCGGCCCGCAGGTCCTGCGGGTGGAAACCGCCGCTATCTACGGCCTGAGCGTCCTCCACAGCCACTGGCGCTGCCGCGGCTGACTATGGCTTGCTATACCGGGTCAGGTTGATACTGCAAATCGAAAACAAAAACGTTATCGATGGCATTGAAGTCGCCCCGGTAGCCCCGGGCGGCAAAGGCATCGACGGCAGCTTGCAACCGGTCGCGACCGGGATCCGCAAACAGTATCCGTCCGTCGGTGTGGCAGAGTCGGGACGCTGCCGCAACCAGAGCCGGCAGGGCGGGCGCATGGTAGATAACGTCGGAAGCCAGCACCAGATCGAACTCTTCCCAGTCGGATGGCACGGCGGCCCAGTCGAGAGGGCGAAACTCGATCTGCACGTTATTACGATGTGCATTGTGCAGCAGAAAGGCGGCGCAGTCGGGGTGAAAATCTGTCGCTACAACCGTGGCTCCCGAGAGGGCCGCCACGATTGAGGGCAGTCCCAGACCGCATCCCAGCTCGATCACACGGCGGCCCTGGAGCTCGGCCGGGCGGCGGGCGAGTTCGCCTGCGAGGGCGAGTGCCGCATCCCAGACGATGGCATAGTAGGGAATGGCGTTACTGTTCGACGGCTGTGTATCGGCGTAGAAATCCAGTAACTGGTCAATATCCTGACAGGCCTTGAGATCGACCTCCAGCCTGCCGAACTGCAGGTGTTGCACCGGACAGGCCTCGAACAGCTCCTGCGGGAGCAGCGGGACTGCACTCATGACAGCTTGTGAAAACTGCGGAAGGCATTGGCAGCGTCTTCGCCCATATAACGCTCCTGGGTGCGCCGGTCGGTCTGCCGCAGGTCGATCGCGATCAGTCCGTCAACAACCGAGCTGAAAGCCTGATCGAGATTGAAGGCCAGAATGCGTCCGCCCAGTTTGAGATACTGCCGCAACAGAATAGGGATGCCCTTGTGGTCCGATTCAATATCCTGAATAATCGAAGAAACTCCGTCGATATCGCCGATGAACTGCTCGAAAGCAGGGTTCGACCATTCGCTGCGGGTTTTGTCTTTGGGAGCCTTGCGGGGTTTGACAAGACTCGACAGTTCCGGCGCAAAGTTCGAGAGTGCCAGGGCACGGAGCAACATGCCGCGCGAATCGTCGCGATACTCGTTGGTGATACTGACAGGGCCGAAGAGGTTGATGTAGTGAGGGTTGCGGGCGATGAAGGCACCGATGCCCTTCCACAGCATCAGCAGTGAGGAGAAAGCACGCTGGTATTCGGGCCGGACAAAAGAGCGACCCAGCTCGATGCAGGGATGCAACTGGTCGATCAGTCGCTGGTCGAACTTGAAGAGGGTGTGTGTATAGAGCCCTTCGATGCCATAGCGTGCGACAATCTCGTCTGCCAGTCCCAGACGGTAGGCCCCGATGATCTCCTGCTTGGCACGATTCCAGATGAAGAGGTGGTGATAATGCTCATCGAACATGTCGAGATCTATCTCGCGACCGGTACCCTCGCCGACACCACGGAAGGTGATCTCGCGCAGACGGCCCAGCTCACGCATGACGGAGGGCATGGCAGCCGAACGCTCCATATATACTTCCTGGTCGCCACTGACCAGCAGCTTGGAGGACTCCGGCAGGGCATCTATTTCGGCAGCCAGTTTTTCGGGAGCCACGGCATCGATAATCGGGGCCAGCTTCTGGCCGGGCTGGCGACGGCGACGCAGGGGCAGCCGGAAACGCCGACGCCGTGCGGCAACCACCGGGTCGCGCCCCTCAAGGGCATAGGCCCTCAGGCGCATGTATTTGATCAGTTCTTCGTCGGTTTCATACTTGGAAAGCTCCCGCCAACTCAGGGCCGAACCGATCCGCACCTCGATCGTGCGGTTGCGATGGCGATCCATCACCTTCGGCAGCAACATCGTCCGGAAGCGCGGATGAATCAACCCTGCCAACTGGAACATGGGCCCATTGTGGCCCGAGAAAAACATCGGAACAACTGTCGCCTGCGAGCGGCGGACAAGCCCGGCAATCGTGGGACTCCAGGCCGGATCACGTACGCGCCCGCTCTTGAGATCGATACTGGAAACTTCGCCGGATGGGAAGGCGCCGAGCAGACCCCCCGACTGCAGCCAGCGCAGACTTTCGATCAGTGGCCTGATATTGGCCCGCGCAGCGGCTTCGGTGCCGAAGGGATTGACGAGAATATAGACATCCTTCAGCTCGGGAATCCGCCCCAGCAGAAAGTTGACCATCATCCGCACATCCTCGCGCACCGAGGCCAGCAGACAGTGGAAGACCACCCCTTCGACCCCGCCGAAAGGGTGATTGGCAACCACCACAACCGGACCGGTTTTGGGAATGCGGGCCAGATCCTCCGGCGTCACATGATAGCGGACACCCATGCCTTCGAGCATCTTTTCAGAGATGTTGGCATCGCCCGGCAGAGCTTTGCCGTCCTGATAGATTTTCTCAAGCTTGTGGAGGGCAAACGCATGTTCGACGAGCGAACAGGTCAGGTTGCTGCGCAGAAAACGGGGAGCGCTTTCCTGATCGATGGTAAAGATTCGTTCGGAACGGGGAACTTTGCGTGGTTTCATCGTGTGTTACAAAAGATAGCTGTGAAGTTGCCCGGGAGGCCGCACTATATGCCAGCATGGCACCGATGCCGGGCAGAATCAATCCTCACCCATTGAGATGGCACACATGATTGCACAAAATTGCCCGGCTGGCAATTATTACTGCATGGCCGAATGCATGCGAAAAAGCTGAGCTATCCCCAGCCCGACCCCCACCGAAAGCGCAACCAGGAGCAGAAAAACCCAGGCATTGACGAGGACTCTCGCCGTTTCATGGCGCAAGCTTATAAAGCCGAGCCAACGGGCGTACTCACGTCCACAAGTCGAGCAGCGACGGTTTTTCATAAAGGGAATCCGTGTCATCCACGGATACCGCATCATGCTCCAGTTTTCGCGAGCACCACAGTAAGCACACTTCATGAGAAGGCACCGGCTCATTTTAATAGGGTCCGTCAGACCCTTACTTTTTTAAAAAATTAGTTCCGCTGCCGTCCAATTTCCCCGGGCACGACATACGGAAACACCCTGCCGCAGCTCACTGCCGGATGAGCTGCAGCGGGGCAGGTTTGATATTCTCTGCTCAGGGCTTGTCGTATTCACCGATCGGACGTACCCAGATGTTGCGGAAAGCAGTCAGGTCACCATGATCCTGCAGTCTCAGCGGCCCGACGGGCGGGTGAGCGGTGTACTTGGCCACTCTGCGGTGATCGGTCCCGCCCTGCAGCTCCTTGTGGTTATGCACCACCACGCCGTTGAGCAGCACTGTAATGTAGGCCGGCTTGACCAGGTTTTCACCATCAAACTCCGGCGCACTCCAGAGAATGTCGTAAGACTGCCATTCTCCCGGGCGACGACAGGCATTGACGAGTGGCGGATACTGCCCGTAAAGCGCCCCGATCGTCCCATCGGGGTAGGTCGGGTTTTCGAAGCAGTCGAGCACCTGTATTTCGTAGCGGCCCATCAGAAAAACGCCGCTATTGCCACGTCCCTGGCCCTCGCCTTTGACAACGTGTGGCGAGCGGAACTCGACATGCAACTGGCAGGAACCGAACTCGGCCTTGGACCAGATATCGCCTGTCCCCGGCTTGACTTCCATTGTGCCGCCCGCCAGCACCCACTGTACCTCCTCACCATCTTTGCCCTGCCAGGCATCGAAACCGGTGCCGTCGAACAAAACCAGGGCATCCGAAGGTGGTGCACCATAGCAGCCCGGTGTCACGATGCGCGGCTGAGGACGCTCACCATCATGCACATGGTAATTGGTGCCGGGAATAATCGGGGTATCACTGTAGCCTAAATTTGACATGTTTTCTCCAGTCTGTAAGATCGAAAAACCGGGCCGGAGACCGATCTCAGAGCCTCCGACCTCTGGCAATCTGCAATCTACGCCCAATGCCGGATGAAGGCAATACAATTATCACATTAGAAAACCTCTGATGAGCCGCACGAACGGGAAAACCCGCATAAATCGAAGAAAGGTAGTTTCCGCCGAGCAGACGGCAAAAAGCTGCAATTGACAAACGACTGCTTGCCGTGCCACAATTTCGGCCCGAAAAGAGACGCACAAATTCAGATTTGAAAGAAACGACATGAGCTACCAGAAAATTGTCCTACCGGATTTCGGCACACCTGTTACCATGGGTACAGACGGCAAGCTGCAAGTCCCCGATCAGCCGATTATTCCCTTTATTGAGGGCGACGGAATCGGACCCGACATTACCCGCGCTGCCATGAATGTCTGGAACACTGCCATTTCCAAAGCCTACGGCGACAGCCGCCGCATTGCCTGGATGGAAATCTATGCCGGCGAAAAAGCACTCGAAGTTTACGGACCGGACGTCTGGTTGCCGGACGAGACGATTCAGGCTGTCAGGGACCACCTCGTCGCCATCAAGGGCCCCCTCACCACTCCGGTCGGCGGCGGCATCCGGTCGCTCAATGTCGCCCTGCGCCAGTTGCTCGATCTTTACGTCTGCCTGCGTCCCGTTCGCTGGTTCCAGGGTGTGCCTTCACCTGTCAAACAGCCCGAACTGACCGACATGGTGATTTTCCGCGAAAACACCGAAGACATCTACTGTGGCGTCGAATGGGCCGAGGGCACAGAGGAGGTCCGGCGGGTGGTCGAATTCCTGCAAAAGGAGATGGGGGTCGATAAAATCCGTTTCCCCGAGACCTCCGGCATCGGGATCAAACCCGTTTCGCGCGAGGGTACCGAGCGACTCGTCCGCGCCGCCCTCAAGTATGCTATCGACAACGACCGCCCGAGTGTCACGCTCGTTCACAAGGGCAACATCATGAAGTTCACCGAAGGTGCCTTCCGCGACTGGGGCTACGAGCTTGCACAGCGCGAGTTTGGTGCCGAACCGATCGACGGCGGCCCCTGGTGCCAGTTCAAAAACCCGGTCACCGGCCGGGAAATCGTCGTGAAGGACGTCATTGCCGATGCATTTCTGCAGCAGCTCCTGACCCGCCCGGCCGAGTATGGCGTCATCGCCACACTCAACCTCAACGGCGACTATATCAGCGACTCTCTCGCTGCCTGTGTCGGAGGTATCGGGATAGCCCCGGGTGGCAACATCAACTACGACACCGGCACCGCCATCTTCGAGGCCACCCATGGCACAGCTCCCAAATACGCCGGACTCGACCGCGTCAACCCCGGCTCGCTGATTCTCTCCGGCGAAATGATGCTGCGTTATATGGGCTGGAACGAAGCTGCCGACCTGATCCTGCAGGCGATGGACAAGGTAATCGCCGCCAAGACCGTAACCTACGACTTTGCCCGCCTGATGCCCGACGCCAACGAGGTCTCCTGCAGCGCTTTCGGGCAAGCTCTGGCCGACGCCATGTAACGCGAGTTTTGCATGAACACACCCGCCAGTCCCGCCGTGAATACCGTCGCTGTCGTCGGCCTCGGCCTGATTGGCGGTTCTTTTGCACGTGATATCCGCACCGCCGGTTTTGCTGACCGTATTCTGGGTGTTGACAACAACTCCCAACACGCCGCACGCGCCCGCGAATTGCAACTGGTGGATGCCACCGCCAGCCTCGCCGATGCTGCCAACCAGGCTGATCTCACCATTATCGCCGTACCGGTCGATGCCGCCGAAAAACTGCTGCCGCAGGTGCTTGACTCTATCGGCCCGCACCAGACTGTCACCGATGTCTGTTCAACCAAGGCGACTCTGCTGAATGCCGTACACCAGCACCCCCGGCGCGATCGTTTTGTGGCCGGCCACCCCATGGCCGGCACCGAACACTCCGGTCCCGATGCCGCCCTCAGCGGGCTCTTCCACGACAAAGTCGGAATCATCTGCAACCGAGAAGAAAGTGCACCCGGAGCGGTAGCCCTGATCGAGCAGCTCTACCGGGCCCTTGGGATGCGCATCGAATACCTCGACGGCCAACGCCACGACATGCATGTGGCTTTTGTCTCACATGTCTCACACGCCATTTCCTACGCCCTGGCACTGACTGTCCTCGAAAAAGAGCGCGACGAACGCCAGATCTTCAACCTCGCTAGCGGCGGTTTCAGCTCCACTGCCCGCCTCGCCAAAAGCTCGGCCTCCATGTGGACCCCGATCTTTCTCGCCAACCGCGACAATGTCCTTTCCGTGCTCGACACCTATCTTGAAAAGCTGAGCGAACTGCGCACCGCTATCGAAGACAACGACAGCCAGACTCTCAACAGTCTGATCGCCGCCGCCAACGACATCCGTCGCGTACTGCAGTAACCTCCGATCAGACCGACCGCCACTCTCACAATCCTGCTGCTCGTCACAGCAAAATCTTCCGCAGTCCTGACTGGCTGTGCTATGCTCTCCACATGTCCCTTTGTCGTACTTTTTTTTCAACGGCAAGCCGCCTCCTGCCTTTGTTAGCTCTGCTCAGCTCTGCCGCCCTGCTCCCGGCTCAGCCTGCCGACGGATCTGCGGCTGTCCAACTGCTGTTTAAATCCCGTCTGGCGCTGGAAGACTCCCAGCCCGAGCTGGCTGAAAATCTGGCACGCGAAGTTCTCGCCCTGCCGGAGGTTACGTCAACCGAGTATACCGACGCCTTCGAACTCACTCTTGCGTCTCTCGCCGCCCGTGGCGAAACTGCCGAACTGCTGGCATCGCTGCCAGCCAGTCCCTCCCCTGCTCTCGCCACCTGGTGGCACGCCAAAGCCCTCCTCTCCTCGCAACCCGCAGCAGCAGCGACCATCCTGCGCGATGGTCTGCCTGACGCCACCGCAGAATTGCGGCCACGCTTTCTCCAACTGCTCCCAACATCTCTCCTGGCCGCTGGCGAAACCAATGCCGCCCTCACGGCTTACAGCGAATGTCTTACACTGTCTGACGATATCGCAGGCGTCGTCGTCACAAAACTCGACTATGCCAACCTGCTGCTGCATCTGAATCGTCAGGAGGAAGCCACCACTCTGCTGCAGAGCTGGCTAGGTGATCGTGAAAACTCCCAATCACCGGAAACACAGCAGGCCAGTCTCCTGCTAGCTCGACTCCTGCTGGATGGCTCGGATCCGCAACAGGCCGTACCGCTGCTGGAGCCTTTGCTGGAGGATGAGGCTGCCGCACCTGACCTGCGCTCCGCCGCTGCCCTCGGTCTGGCCGCGGCTGCCGACTCCAGACAGGATAGCGAGGCCGCCCGCACGGCCCGCGAGTTGGCCCGCAAACTCGCCATCACCCCTGCGGCACAGTTCGCCGCTCTGGCAGACCTGGCATTGCACCTCGCACAGCACGAATCGGCACCTGCCGCCCTGCCGCTGCTCGACGAGGCCATGCAGCTCAATGCACCGCTGCTGGAAGTCGCCCGTCTGCGCTACGAAATCGCCCGGACCCTGTTGCAACAGCAGCACTACAGCGAGGCCCTCGCCGAAATCCAGAAAGTGGCGGAAATCTCCACCACTTCCACCCTCGAAGCCCGGACCCAGCGGCTGCGCGGCGAAATTCTGGCCCAGCTCGGTCGTCCCGAAGAAGCCGCCGTGGCACTCCTGCGGGCCGCCGAGGTCAGCACCAACGAACTCTTCCAGTCTGCCTGTCTCTTCAAGGCCGCTGAGTCCCAGCGCGATGCCGATGCCCATGCGGCCGCCGCTGCAACTTTCCAGAACTTTCTCACCCGCTTCCCCGATGCGGAACTCGCGCCACGGGCCGCATTTCTGCGAGGCGACAGCCTGGCCCAGCAGGACCGCGAGGAAGCCGAACGCTACCTGCTGACCCTGCCGGAACTGTTTCCCGAAACACCGGAAAGCGCCCGGGCAGTCTTCAAGGCAGCCCAGTTGGCCGCCGATCGCGAAGCCCTCGAAATTGCCCGCCAACGCTACCGGCAGGTTATCGAAGCACCCGCCGCGCCGGACGAACTGCGGGCCGCCGCCACTCTCGGAACGGGTCTGCTACACTTTCGTGCCTTCCAGTTCGACAAAGCCCGCACCGAGTTCGAGCGGGCGATGCAAAGCGACAACGATACAGTCGCCGATCAGGCCGCCTACCTGCGGGCCGCCGCACTCTACAACGAAGGTCTTGAGGAACAATCGCTCACTGCCGCGACAGACTACCTCAGCGAAAGGCCCCACTCGGCCTGGGTACCCGATGTAATCTATTGGCTCGGCTGCTACTTTTTCAACCGTCAACAGTTCGAAGAGTCGATCAGGTACTTTGAAAAGTTTGTCGAAGACTGGCCGGTCCGGCACGAGCACGATGGAGCCCTGATGTGGCTGGCTCGGGCACGTTACGAACTCAAACAACATGCGGAAGCTTCCGCAGGTGCCCTGCGCCTGGTCCGCGAACATCCTCGCAGTCCGCTGGCCGCCGAAGCCCGCCTCCTGCACGGCGAAGCCCTCTGCGAACTGATGCGCTTCGATGAGGCAATCATCGTTTTCGACGAATTGCTGACGCTGCACCCCGGCAGCGAAAGTGCCATCCGGGCACTGGGCCGCAAGGGCGACGCCCTCTTCACCCTCGGCACCGATGCACCGGCCCGCTACGAAGAGAGTATTGCTACCTACGATATTCTCCTGTCGGTACCCGAGCTGCCGCTCGACAGCCGACTGCAGGCAGCCTACAAAATCGGCCGCTGTCACGAGAAAGCCGGTCGCCCTGCCATGGCACGTGATATTTATTATCAGAAGGTGGTGCTGCCTTTTATTGAAGCCAAACAGCAGTCACAACCCCTCAACGACCGGGCTCGCGCCTGGTTTTCGCGTGCGGCCCTCAATGCGGCCGAACTCTACGAAAAGGAGCAGGACTGGGCAGCGGCGATCGGCGTTCTCCTGCGCATGTCGCGCGAAAACGTACCCGGCAAGGTCGAGGCTCTCGAACGGGCCCGCCGACTCCGCCGCGACCACCCCGGCAGCAGCCCGATGCTGCCGGATCACTGATTTCCGGGAGATGCAAGTATGGACAACGAACGGAAAACAGCAGTCCTGAAAGAAACATCCGATACGGCACCACGCATCGTCGTCAGGCCCGCCACGCCCGATACCGAGCGCCTGGCCCCGCCTGCTTCTGCTAGCGACCCTGCGATCGAGGGCACCCTGATGGTGCCGCAACAGGCCAATCAGCCGGTCGCCGTTCCACGCGTCAGCAGCAGCTCGACTGACGATATTTACGATCAATACGCCGTGCTGGGCAAAATCGGCAGTGGCGGCATGGGCATCGTTTACCTCGCGCGCGACCGCAAGTTGGGGCGTCATGTCGCCATCAAACGTCTCAAACCGAGCGCCCAGAACAATCTCGCACTGCACAAACGCTTTCTGCAGGAGGCCCGCGCGGCAGCGGTACTGGCCCATCCCCACATCGCACATGTCTATGGGCTCGGCGAGGATCGCGAAGGCCCCTATATCGTGATGGAATATGTAGCGGGCAAGTCCGATGACGCCAGTGGAAACGCCACTTTTCCCGCCACGCCCCTGACACTTGAGGCTTTTATTGGGCGTCAGGGCGCCCTGCCCCAGGCCGACGCACTGGAACTGACCGTCAAGCTCAGCCGCGCTGTAACCTACGCCCATGCACAGGGCGTCATCCATCGCGATCTCAAGCCGACCAATATCCTGATGGATCCCGGCGGCGAACCGAAACTGGTCGATTTCGGCCTCGCACGCCTGATGCGCGACGAAGAGAGCAAACTCACCGCCCCGGGCGAAAAACTGCTCAGTCTCGGCTATGGTGCACCGGAGCAGGAGTCCGACGCCTCCGTCTCAGATGAACGGGCCGACGTCTACGGCTTGGGAGCACTCTTCTACTTTGTCATTACCGGCCAGAACCCACGCTACTTTCGCGAGGAAGACCTGCCGGCCTCGGTCCGTCCCGTCATCTGCAAGGCCATGGCCCGCGACCGCGAACAGCGTTGGCCGACCGCCGCCGCCTTTACCGAAGCCATCGCCGCTCTCCAGTCCCATACCCAGATCGAACACCCCACGGTCAAGACCACCTGGCGTTGCAAGTGGTGTGATACGATCAATCCGCTCACGACGCGTTTCTGTGCCGAATGTGGCTGGGATGGTGGCGAAAACTGCCTCGAATGTGGGGCCGACATGCACGTCGGCGTTCTGTTCTGCCGCGCCTGTGGCGCCAACGCCCGCGAATACGAGCTGGTGGCCAACACGATCGCACGGGTCGAACAGAGCATGGCCACCCGTCAACTCGATGCGGCAATCTCCTTCGCCTCACGCACCTTCAACCTCGAACCGTGCGGCAGTCAGGGACGCCAGATGCTGTCGCGCATCCGCGAGCTGCGGGAACTGGCCGAGAAAAACCTGGGGCGACGTGACCAGCTCAAGGACCTGATCGAAGTCGAGATGCGGGCCGAAAACTACGAACGTGCCCTGCGCTTTATTCAGGAACTGCGCAGCCTTTTAACCGACCAGAAAATCTTCGCCACCGAACAAGCCCAAATCCCCGGCCTGATCGTCAAGCGCGACCTGGCCCGCGTCCGCCGCGCCTTCCGCGAGAAAAACTGGACCCAGGGCACCCGCCTGCTGGCCGATATGCGCGATGTCGATGAGGAGAGCCTGCCGGAGTTTCTACGACTCGTCCGGCAACTGCGCGGCCATCATCGCAACCGTACAGTCAGACGCTCGGCGGTCGCCCTGCTGCTGGCCGGGCTGATCTACCTGTGCAGTCTGCCGGCACTGGGCCGACTGCTGGAAAACCCGCCTGTCTGGCTGGCCCGGCTCTATGCACCGGCTGTCAAAGCCTATCAGGGCAAGCCGACTCACCGCCTGTTTAAACGGTATGCCTCCCTCTGGGGCGGCATCGATTTCAACCAATGGCAGGTGCCGGTTGCCCTGTCAGACGAAACTGACGAGACTCCTGTCATATCAGCTTTGCCCTACTCCGACACTCTCGCCAGGCTGTCCGCTGCGTATCGCAAACAACTCAGCGATATCCACGGCGAATATGAACTGAGCATGGAAGACTGGCCCGCCGATTACCGTCGCGCCCTCAAGGCACAGCGCGACCGCTACCGTTCCACCGGCGACTACTCCGAATGGCATGCCGTCGATCTCGAACTGACGCGATTTGAACGGGCCGGGGGCATCGAGCCGCCCAACGATGACGATCCGCCCGAGCTGCACCGCCTCAAGATCGACTATGCCGCCCTGCTCGACCGCAACCAACTGACACAACTGCGCAAACTTGTCTCGGCCACCAAGCGTCACGTCGCCGAACTGGAGACCCTCCGCAGCGACCTCACCCGCGCCGATCAGATGGAGGAAGCCGGTCGCATCCACCGCGAGATACAGCGCCTCCAGTCAGACCCCGCCGTGCTGGCCGACAAGGAGCGCCTCGCGGCCCTCGAAACTCGCCGGGTCGATAGCGATGTTCCCACTTATGCCGGCATCGCTTCCGACGGACTCGAAGAAATGTCACTCCTGCGCTCGACCTACGATGAAGGGCGCCGCAAGGTGGAGGAGGATTACAGCTCACAGCTCGAAACCTGGCCCGACAAGTATGTCGAAGCCCTCAGCCGACTGCTCGAAGAACGCCAACTGGCGGGTGATTTCCCGGGCTGGGAGGCGGCCAATCGCGAGCTGGACCGCTTCGAACTCGACCGCACTCTGACAGATTTTATGGAAGGCGAAGATGAGCCCCACCTCGAACAGCTCAAACTGCGTTTTTCTGAGCTCAAAAAGGAGTATGCCCTCACCCGTGCCCGCGGCCTGGTCAAAGTTGCCGGTCAGTACGAAGGCAAGCTCGATGCACTCCTCTCGAACTATACCAAATCAAACAAGATCGAAGCCGCCACACTCGTCAACAGCGAGCTGCGACGCATGAGGGGCGACAACGACCTCCTGAACGCACAAATGCTGCTGACAGAACATTCAGAAAGCACCAGCCCATAGTAAGGGCAAAGCAACCCTGGATTGTTTTCGCCTGAACTGGGCCGCCGACAGATACACCTGAAAAGGTAGGGCGTGTTTGCCGAAACCCGTCGCGACGTAGCCTTGTGCGAAGGCGGAACCGCCGCAGATGTCCACGCCGATTCTTCCTTCATACTTCTTATTTCCACCCGAACATCTTTTCCTTCAGATCAAGATAGTAGAGATAGTTTTCGGGTGTCACATCCGGCGGACAGCGGTGATCGCAGAAGGGAATGTAGCCGCCGCGTTCGACCAGCGGCACCAGGCTTTCCATATAAGCCTTGATCTCACGCTGTCCCTTGATCATCTCCAGCTTGTCAAACCCGCCCATGATTCTCAGGTCCTTGCCATACTCCCGCAACAGCTCGGCCGGATGTATGCAACTGTTGACTTCATAGGGGAAGAGACAGTTGATGCCCGCTTCCAGAAACCCGCGCAGCAGCGGCCGCACATCGCCATCACAGTCGGTGTACCAGAGCGTGATGCCGTGCTTGTGCAGCTTCTCGCCGATGCGCTTGTAGCGGGGCACCACAACCCGCTCAAAGAAATCGAGCGAAACAATCGGCCCGTTCTTGAAGCAGATGTCTTCCCATCCCGAAGCAAAGTCAAAATCGATCTTGCCCAGCACTTGGTCTAACCCGTGCTCGACCAACTGGCAGCAGGTTTCGACCATATCCTCGACCATCTCGGGATAATCGTAGGTCGCGTACGCCAGACCCTCGAAGGTCAGCATGTCGCGGATCCGCCCGATCATCGAACCACAGTCAACCCCCAGCGGATAATCACGATCTGCCGGGTGTTTCTGTTGCAGTGCGGCCACATCGATCTGCCGCGCGGGACTGTCGATCTGAAACCGTTCGGCCTTGCAGCGCTTCCAGTCGTCAGGAGTCACAATCGATGAGGCAAGAAAATGTGGAATCGTATCGTGTCCGTCGAGTGGCACCTCGGCAATCAAACCATCGTGATTTTGCAGGATCTTTGTCCGGTCACGGATTTCCAGCACTTTCAACTCGAAAGGCGGCTCCATGAATGACCTGATATTCACCTCCCGCATCGGATCGAAGTTGAAAAAGACATCAGCTTCCATATTGTTCCGGATACCGTTTTCGCTGAACAGCGGCCAACTGGTAAAGTTTTCGTCCCAGTAACCGAACTCCCGGTTGAAGCAGCGATCGACCGATTTGTAGTGCATCTGGCGGTTGAAGCGTTCGCGGGCACTCATCGTGCCTTTCCATGCAGGGCGGCAAGGTGTGATCATTCCATATATCCTTTCAGTCGTTCGATAAAATCAGATGTCAAAACTCCGCTCACCGGTCGGACGCTGCAACCATTCCTGCACATAACGTCTGACAGAATCTACGAGCGGGGTCGCTGGCAACGGACAACCTGTACCTGCCAGTTTTTCAGTCGTGGCCTGGGTGTGATACTGATACTTGTCACGCAGGTTCTCGGGCATGTCCACAAAATTAATCTGCGGTTCACGTCCCATGGCGGCAAAAATCGCCCGGGCCAGATCAAGCCAGGTCTGGGCCCGCCCCGTGCCGCAGTTGAAGAGTCCGCCCACTTCGCGCTGATCGTGGAAGAAGAGTGTTACCTCCGCAGCATCCCCCACATATACAAAATCCCGCTGCTGTTCACCATCGGCAAACTCGGGCCGTAACGAGCGAAACAGGGCCAGACGCCCCGTGGCTTCGATCTGGGCATGTGCCTTGTGCACCACCGAGCGCATATCCCCCTTGTGATCTTCCCCCGGCCCGAAAACGTTGAAATACTTCAGCCCCACAATATCCTTGAGCAGCCCCCGCTCCAGCGCCCAGAGGTCAAACTTCTGCTTCGACCAGCCGTAGAGATTAAGCGGCTCCAGGTTGGGCGTCACCTCGTCGCTGTCACTGTATCCCAGCGTCCCGTCGCCATAGGTTGCGGCACTGGAAGCATAGATAAAACGTACATTTTCCGTCAGACACCATTCGCACAATTCACGCGTATAGGCCGTGTTGTTGTCGTCGAGATATTCTTCGCTCGTTTCGGTGGTCGAGCTGCATGCGCCGAGATGAAAAACCGTCTTCGGCGGCTTGATCTGCCCCTTCCGGACAGCCAGCCGAAACTGATCCCGGTCGAGATAGTCGCGGAAGTGGAGGCGCGTCAGGTTGGCCTCCTTGTCCTGATGGTTCAGGTGATCGACAATCAGAATATTGTCTTCCCCCCGTCGATTGAGGGCCGCCACGATATTGGCGCCGATCAGACCCGCGCCTCCGGTTACGATAATTGCCTCTTCACCCATGCCACAGACCTTCGACTACTCTCCAGCAAACCGAGTCACACATATTCTATATGCACAACTCTGAATTGAAAAACCCGATTCTAACACGCCCCGCAGCACTTTGAAACGCTCAAAATCCCCAGCCATGCTGCGAATTTTCCCCATCCCATAATCTCGCAATACCTTTGCAAGATTACGGATCCCCAAAGGTAGGGCGTGTTTCTCTGGGACCGCAGGGCTCCGTACCTGCAGCGCAGACATACGTCAACCAGACACCAGCCTGGGAACCCCGAGCGCCAGCTCGGGACAGAGAAAGCCAACCAATCCGCAGAACAAGACCGTATAACAGGCATTCCTTCCTGTTTCACGAACCTATAGAGCAGCGTGTTCTTGCGGCGGCAAGGGCCTGCCACCCTCCAGAACCGTGGCACTGTCCCGACACTGCCACGTGGGAGGGGCAAGTGTCACCTTGCCCGCGGACGACGTGACAGTCGTCCCTCCCAAGCGGAACCGCCGCAGAAGACCGCCTCTACTAAAAGCTGAACTCGCCCCAGCGGGCGGGACTGATACGGACTTCCGAAGGAATGTCGGACACTTCCTGACTGCCGGGATCGAAGTAGTAGCTGCGTCTAACGACACGGTTGCCGCTGGCATCGCCGAAGATTACGCCGACATCACCTCGCCGCAAGCCCTCGGGTCGCGAAGTCTCACCCAGAGCTTTCCAGGGGATACTAACCGTGACAGTATAGCCCATCTCCCGCCGCACAATCGTGGTCTTTGCCCCTTCCACACGCTCAATACGTGCCACATGCTCGGTACTGACAGGCGAAGAGAAAGCCACAGGCGGAGTGTCGGACGCCGGATCGACGTAAATATAACGTACTACCACCGCACCATCTTCACGGGGCGCAACAATAAAACGCTGATCTCCCGGTACCGGCTTTGCCCGGGTCGGAGCTGCTGCAGGATCAGACGCCCAGCGCAGATCAATCGCATCGCCGGTGCGGAAGAGAGTGTTGAGATCGCCACCGTTATTCACAAAAGGTGTCTCATCCTCCACCGCGATCCGCAGCACCAGCGCACCAGCCGTATGCCCGATGCTGAAAGTGGCAACCGGCTCCTCAATCGGGAAAGTCATTGGAAAGATGTTTTCCCAGCCATCCGTCAGGCCGAAGCCGCCGGCCCGGACTGTCCGGGCCGGACCACGTTCGGCAGGCGGAACCTTCTCAAGCGGCTGTGCCGGTGTGGTGATACTGATTGTTCCGCCAGCCAGACGGGCGAGCGAATCGAGCCCACGCACTTCACAGACAACGCTGGAGTCCTTGCCTGCGATTTGCAGCGTGCGACCGTCTGGAACATCGCCCAGCCAGCCGAAGAAGCATTCGTCTTCGAGACTGTTCTGATCGAGACGCATTCCATGCTCCGCCTGCGGCAACTCCTGCCGTATGGGACTGCTCCGCATATCGCCGAACAGCTCGGCTACGAAAAGCCCATCCGCCGTAAAGAGATAACGGGTGCCTTTGTTGCCGTTCAACTGGAAGATATCTCCCACCGCACCACCGGCCGCGGTAAAGCCTTCGATGTTCAAAGTGTGCAGGATATCGCCCGCCCGCGGCATGGGCGAGTTGTGCCAGTTGCCGGCAAACGGGTTGGGATAAGTCCAGCGCACCTGCCCGTCAGGCGCAAGCGAGAGCAGCACATTTTCCACATCGCCCTGATTCCCGCCACCGCCGCAGTTGATGATGTAGTTTCCGGCACGATCGGGAGCCACCGAGTTGATGCCTTTACGACGCACGATCTCAGGCAGGGGAATGCGCAACACCTCGTCCAGCGAGTAGCGAAGCGCAGCACCGGGCAGCGGCTTAAGGACGATGAGTTCATCCCCGTCCCTCGCCAGCAGATCCAGCGTCGGCCAACTACGCATGGCCCAGGTGGCACCAGCCCGCCAGCCGGGTTGCAGTTGAATTTCGTCGGGCTCGGCCTTGCCGTCTCCGTTAATATCCTGCCATAGAAAAACCCCATCATTGCCGAGAGCCGCAACAAACCCCGGATGCTTATCCTCCCAATTTTTCCGCAGCGTGGCAATTCTGCCGAAGAGAATGCGGGGCAGTAGCCGGTCGCCTTCGGCTTCAGCAATAAAGACGGCAGGCAGAGACCAGCCTTCGTCATGCATCAGATAAAGCGACCCTTCATGCCAGACAGGATGATGCGGAATGGTGTCCCGGTTGGCAGGGTATGGCAGGTCGGCATGATCTTCCGGACGATACATGACAGCTTCCAGCTTTGCACTCTCCGGCCATTCGGGAACCGCAAAGCGCATGCCCATGTAGTAGGCCACCTGGTGTTCAGTAGCCGCATCCGTCTGTGCTGCCTCGGGTGGTGCCGTCAGCAAAGCCCCTCCACCGCCGTAGCTGGGCGGACCGATAAAGTCGCGGATCAGCTCGCCTTCCAGACTCCAGACACTGACCCGTTTGGGAAGAAAGTTGTTCTCCGCCACCCAGAGCTGGTCGGCGGAATCGATGGCAATGGCGATCGGATCACTCATGGTCTGAGGGTCGAATCGCCCTTCCCCACGACCCCCACTGGTGCCGATCCGGCGGATCAGTTTTCCTTCCGGCGAAAACACCTTTACACACTGTTCGTCCGCTGCCTGATCGCAAACGTAGAAACGTCCCTCACGATCCACGGCCAGGCCGCTGGCTTTCTTCAGGCCTTCCCCGACAATGATAGTGTGATCCCCTTCTGCCAGATCCAGTTCAACCACACTGTTGCCACTCAGGCCGAAAAAGCGTCCGTCGGACAGTTTGACGATAGCACCGGCTCCGGGCAGTGGAACATCTTTGACATGATAGGCGGTCTCACGGTCAAAGAATGAGAGCCGTCCGCGATCAGCCAGCGATAGCACAATATGTTCGTCTGTCAGTACCATGCCACGTATGTCCGCAAAGTTGTCGATCGACTCCTTCACAAAACAGGCATCGGTACGGCGTTTGCGGACATCGGGGGGATTGTTGACCCAGCCGTAGTTTTTGAGACTCAAACGGTTGACAGCGAGCGAATTCCTCATCCAACCACGTTCACCCGCCACAAACAGCACATCCTGATCGACGGCAATGGCATTCGCACCGGAAAGACTCAGCCACAGGGTACCCCATTGCTTGCGGCCTTCGGTATCGACCTGGATGATGGAATGTCCCGCCTCGGCAATCGGCGAGCCGATGAAGATGCTGTCCTCATGCGGGAAGAGACAGAACGGACGTCCGTGATCAGAAAGCCAGCCGCCGGAACCGCTCGGACGGAGGTGCCAGCCGCCCGGCTTCTGGTGGACGTTCCAGGGCGGCGATCCCGGCGAGTTGAAAGCACCGATAAAGTGGCTTGTGATGCCACTGTGATACAGGCCGCGCCAACGGTATTCCCCGGCCGGAGCCGGATTGCCGACATCATCGCGCCCGTCCCACAGTTCCTGCTGCTCACCTGCCGTTCGCTTTACGCCCCCGATCAGGTTGCGCACCCGTTCGCCTCTGGAGTTTTCGATTACGATGGTCACGCTACCATCGCCCGGCAGTGTGTAATCAATGTTTACGGGCGGCTTGGTGGCATCCGCCAGCACTAACAAAGGGAATGCAAAGGCAAGCGTAATTGCCATTGCGCAAGACAGCCGTATGGTCATGATGGAAGACTTTTCCTGATCAACGGACCACGATTACTGTGCCGGGATGTGCCCGCCGGGCCACATATACTGAGTCGAAAAGCATGTGACCACCGTTAGACATACCACCCACATACCAGGTGGTCTGTCCTTCCTCAGGTATGAAAGTGCCGGAATATTCCTTCCAGGTCCGGTCACCGCCGCCTGAATAAAGGCGAACTTCGGTATTCCCCTCGGCTTTATCCCAACCAGTGGCGAGAGGACTGAAACCATATTCAATCTGATGACCATTGCCAATGTCAGGACTGGCTGACCAGAATGAGAAGTCGTAGGTTTCGCCGGGGATTACAGGAATACCAATGTAAACATCAACAGGAGATGCGATTTCCAGCACATGGGTACCGTGGATAGCATTGGTTTCTATGATAGTTCCGCTTTTATGCTGGCCATACCAGAAATTGGCAGTGGGATCTTCGAAGCTGGCATTCGGCACGAGATTGCCGTGCGACTGATGCATCAGGTGGGCATCGGCAAACTTGTGGGTATAGAGCCTTATATCGCTCGCCAGCCAACGGTAGTTTGCGGCCTTGTGGCCATCGAATCGGCCAAAAGCCAGTCCAAAAAAGATTTCTATAGTTTCTGGTTCCGTGGTGAACCTGAAATTCCTCTGCTCTTTCTCATAAGTATTACCATATGTACGATCACGGTAGCTTACGATCAGGTCAGCATAACTGGTAGGCGCAGCCACTTTTGAGACAGCTTCGATGTTATAGTCGGCAATATCATAGCCGGTTACCGTCGATTCGATGTAGGTGTGAAGGAGATAAGGCACCCCTCCCTTGACGGAAATCGGGGTGATGACATAATCGTTACTCGTGTTGGCCAGATCGGGGATCACAGTCTCTTCGAGATTATTGTCTGTCACAACGGCCGTAAAGCCGACGCAGGCAGCACTGATGGCGATCAGGACTGAAACACTGATTTTGTTGTAAGTCATAGTTAATCTCCTCGGCAATTTTCGCGCCCGGCGAAACTCGCAAAAAAGCAAACCTCACGTTGCACTCGCCATCTATGTTATGGAATATCGAGCCTATTAGTCAAATCATTCGTGAGCTCGAATTTCGCCCCCTTTATAACCACCTTCTGCCGGCAAAGCCGATGACTGAATCTCACCAACTCCCGCCCAGCCACTCTCCGTGGCAGAGTCTGGACACTGCCACAACCCGTAATCTGACAATCTCTTTGCAAGATTACGGTCAAACACTCCACTTCCCATATCATCTCACCATAATCTGGCAATTGCTTCGCAAGATTACAGTCAACCACTCTCCATTCCATATCACTTCACCCTAATCTGGTAATCTTTTTGCAAGATTACGGCACCTCAAAAAGGCGGGGCTCTTTTCACTGGGACCGCAGGGCTCCGTACCTGCAGCGCGGACATACACCAATCTCACACCTGCCCGGGAACCCCGAGCGCCAGCTCGGGACGGAGAAAACCAACCAACCCGCAGCAGTATCAATGCCGCATGAAACGGCATCGCGACCATTGACTGAAAATACTTGACCCATTGACACGACTGTAAGAAGATTGGCGGACCACTTTGCGGGTTTATTGAGCAAAGACACTATCAGAGGGAAGTTGCCATGAAATATGATCCTTGGTTCGACTCCGACGAAAACAAAGTCTTGATGGCTGTCAGTACCCGCAGGATGATAAAAAACCTCGGTATCGGAGGCATCGTCTGGGGTGCGATAAATATCGTGCTTGGAGTAGGCGCGATGCAGGAGACCCTCATCAATGTCGGGCTTTTGATACTGGGCATTTTGATGTTGGGCGCGGGAGTTCAGGCCCTGCTGAAACCGAGCTTGGGGATACTACTGGCGGAAACCATTGTTACTGCCCTCCTCTTTCTGTGGAATCTGGCAGTTACAGTACTCAACACTCTGGCGGGAGCCGAATTCGATCCGGCAGGGCTCGTCATTCCGTTGCTCGTCGCAGTCTCCCTGGTTCAGAGCTACAAAAAACTCAACCATATCCGCGATCTGATTCCGACCGTCTCGTCTCAGGACATCCGCGCAACCAAACGAGCCTGGGATTCGATCAAAAAGAAAAAGTTGAAACAGGAACCGTTGGTTGTCAAGGCATCCGGCAGCAACTGTCGCGTACAACTGATGCCCGATCAGGCTTTTTTTGTCCATTGGGATTTTTTTATGCGCGCCTTTGTTGTGCCACGCGATGCCATGGTCGCTGCCCTCGCCAGGTCTGATGTGAAGAAGCTTACGTTCAACTTTAAGCATCCTCTGAATAAAATCAGGTACACCTTCAACAGAAAAAATTATGATAAATTGAAAGCCTGGCTGGCAGCATCAGGAAATTGACAACGGTAGTGTTCTCAGATACTTTGAAAGAGTCAACTGAAGGAGGGCGCAGTGAAAATTGCCGAAGCACTTGTAATCAGAGCCGGTATTCAGAAGAAACTCGAATCCTTGCGCCAACGCATTGGCAAGAATGCCGTGGTGCAGGAGGGAAATCAACCGCACGAAGATCCTGCAGAACTGATGCGGGAGGCTTTTGGCGCCCTCAAGGAGCTGCGCCAGCTCGTGCATAAAATCAATGTCGCCAACAGCTCGAACAAGCTGCCAGACGGTCGCACCCTGACTGAGGCGATCGCCAGGCGCGATGAGCTGACGCAGCAGCATTCACTGATCCAGCACGCCGTTGACTCTTCCATCAGAGATCCGGACAGGTACAGCATGTCAGAAATCAAGTGGGTCGCCTGCGTTGAGGTGAAGAAGCTTCAGAAACAGTTGGACGATCTCTCGAAGAAGATTCGCGAACTGAATATCGAGATTCAGGAGGCCAACTGGAAAACCGATTTGGAGTAGGAAACTGCTCCGGGAACTCCGGGCGAGTGCGGCTCCCCGGTCGATGCCGAGGGGAGGAAAACATGTCGGTATCGTTACGAACGCATTGAGGCCGGTGCACCCCAGTTACAAATAAGGCCAGCACAAATCAGACCTCATCGCTCACAGATTATCCATCACCACCGCGCACAGACGGAGTTCCATTTTTTGATCGTGCCGCACAAGAGAATCTACCCCGGCAAGGGGTAGTAAAAAGGTAGAGTGTGTTTTGGCATAAACCTGGGGTCCCCGAGTTCCAGTTCGGAAAGAAATACCAAACAAACCGCAGAACAAGACTGTGTAACAGACATTCCTACCGGTTTCAGTGGCTGACAGAGCACTGACAGAAGTGCCTGTGGACCGATAACCCCCTGCGGACGGCTCGGCGAGCCGTCCCTACCTTGAGGCATTACCTCC
>CAZMGQ010000003.1:0-30746 GCA_964565855.1 uncultured Lentisphaerales bacterium
AAAAGCGGGTGGAGCCGATCCTGGCAAAACCACCGATGAAGCCCTTGTCGTCGCCGAAGACACGGTCGCCATGCAGTCCAATAAACTCGTCGCACATTTCGCCGGCATAGTCCATGACTGTCGGCCGTCCGGGATGACGGGCGACCTGCACGGTATCCCAGGGTGTGAGCTGGCTGTAAATCTTGGCCGTTTCTCTTTTCAGCTTGCGACGCAGGGTGGCGATGCGGCTGGAGGCCACACTGTCGCCTTTTTTGCGTTTCTGATCCAGGGCGACGATTTCATCGCGGATGATCTGGAGAGGCTTTTCAAATTCAAGTTCCATGGTGGCGTCTCCCTATTTGACGCGATAAGCCAGAAAGCGCGCGATGAAATCCTTCATCTCGCGACGGTGAACGATCTTGTCGATAAAACCGTGTTCGAGCAGATATTCGGCTGTCTGGAAATCCTTGGGCAGCTTCTGCTTGATGGTCTGTTCGATCACACGGCGTCCGGCAAAGCCGATCAGGGCGCCCGGTTCGGCAATGTTGATATCGCCCATCATGGCGTAGCTGGCCGAGACACCGCCGGTAGTCGGGTCGGTCAGGACCGATATGAAAGGCAGACCGGCCTTGTCGAGGCGGGCGATGGCGGCACAGGTTTTGGCCATCTGCATCAGCGAAACGATACCCTCGTGCATGCGCGCGCCGCCGGAAGCCGAGACTATGATCAGCGGACGTTTGTAGCGGAGGGCATGTTCGGCGGCCAGCAGGATTTTTTCGCCGGTAGCACTGGCAAGCGACCCGCCCAGAAAGCGGAAGTCCATGATCGCCAGCACCACGCGTATTTTTTCAATGTCGCCACTGCCGGTGATGACCGATTCGTTGATGCCGAGGCGGGCGGCAATTTCGGAGGCCTTTTCCCTGTAAGGTTCTTTGGCATCAGAAAATTCCAGTGGATCATTGGGCATCATCTGCTCGTTGAACTCGCGGAAGGTGCCATTGTCGACCAGCAGATCGACACGATCACGGCAAGTCAAACGCTCGTGATAACCGCATTTGGGACAGACCTTCAGGGCAGCCTGCCACTCTTCCTTGAATACATGAGCCTTGCAGGAAGGACATACCTGCCAGATCTCTGCCAGTTCTTCTTTTGTCTTTTTATCGCGTCTTGTGAACCATCCCATGAGGATTTACCTCCGTTGGTTCGAGCTGGAATCGCTCGAACGGAATCGCCAGTATCGCAAAAAAACATAGCTAAAGGCAAGCGTACAACTTTTTCTCAAAAAAGGTGGTTGCATTGACAGCAGAGGCTCTGGTATTGTCTAGCACGTCCGTCGCCTATAGGGAGTTTTACGACGGAGCCTTATAAAGAGGAGAAATGCCATGAGTACACAAGGACTGAACACAGTATCTCTACATGCGGGACAGGAGGCTGATCCCACGACCGGATCGCGCGCCGTGCCGATCTACCAGACTGCCTGCTATGTCTTCAAAAGCACTGAACATGCCGCCAATCTCTTTGCGTTGAAAGAATTTGGTAACATTTACACGCGCCTGATGAACCCCACGACCGATGTTTTCGAGAAACGGGTGGCGGCGATCGAAGGCGGCACCGGTGCGCTGGCAGTCGCCTCGGGTCAGTCGGCCATCACTTATGCCCTGCTGGGTATCACCAGACCCGGCGACGAGATCATAGCCGGCAATAACCTCTACGGCGGAACCTATCAGTTGTTGCATCATACCTTCCAGCGGCAGTTTGCGCGAACGGTACACTTTGTCAACTCGCAGGATCTGGATGGCTTCCGCCGGGCGATTACGCCCAAGACGAGAGCAATCTACGTCGAAACCATCGGCAACCCCAAACTCGACGTGCCGGATTTCGAGGCACTGGCCAAGATCGCGCATGATGCCGGCATTCCGCTGGTGGTTGACAACACGGTCGGGGTAGGACTGGTACGACCGTTCGACTATGGTGCCGACATCATCGCCAGCTCAGCTACCAAGTACATCGGCGGTCACGGCACGTCGCTGGGTGGCATTATCGTCGATTCGGGCCGCTTCCAGTGGAACAACGGCAAATTCCCCGAATTTACCGAACCGGATCCCAGCTACCACGGGATTGTCTATTGGGACGCCCTCAGCGATGTGCCGGGAGCCGGCAACATTGCCTTTATTGTCAAGCTGCGTGTGACGCTGCTGCGTGATATCGGTGCGGCCCTGAGCCCCTTCAACGCACATCAGTTTCTGCTCGGACTCGAAACACTGCCCTTGCGACAGAACCGTCATTCGGAGAATGCACTTGCGCTGGCCCGCTGGCTGAAAGAGCATCCGCTGGTGGCCTGGGTCAACTACCCCGGCCTGGAAGACAATCCCAACCATTCGGTGGCGGCCAAATACCTCAAGAAGGGCTTTGGCGGGCTGGTGGGCTTCGGCATCAAGGGTGGACTCGAAGCGGGACGCAAGTTCATCGACTCGGTGGAGCTGCTCTCGCACGTAGCCAACCTCGGTGATGCCCGCAGCCTGGTGATTCATCCGGCTTCGACCACCCACCAGCAGCTCACCGCCGCTGAACAGGAGGCGACGGGTGTCACTTCAGATTACATCCGCCTCTCGGTGGGCATCGAAGACATTGAAGACCTCCAGGCCGATATCGACCAGGCGTTGCGCAAAGCAGTCGGCTGATTTGTGCCTTGAACAACTTCAGGGGGCAGACAAGACCTGCCCCTTGCAGTTGGCAAATGTGCTGAGGGAAGCAACTCTCCTGCGTATCGAGGCTGACCTCTTACAGATTGACTGAAGCAATGCGGATCATGCTAAACTGGGCACATGTCCAACACACGTTATCCCAGCATAGCTCCCATAGGTCCCGAGTTTACGCCTTTTGATGGTCTCCTGCTCGTAAACAAACCTGCCGGCCCGACCTCGCACGATATTGTCAATTCGGTCCGACGGCACTTCCAGATCAAAAAAGTGGGACATGGCGGAACGCTGGATCCGGATGCTACCGGCTTGCTGGTGCTGCTCCTGGGACGGGCGACCAAGCTTTCTGAACGTATTATGGGGGCTGACAAGGCATACGAGGGAACTCTGCGCCTGGGCTCTGCCACCTCGACTCAGGATGCTTCCGGCGAAGTCATCGCAACGGGTGATCCCTCTGGCGTAACGGAGGCGGATCTGGTGGCGGCTCTGAAAAAAATGCAGGGCGACCAGTATCAGACTCCGCCAATGGTCTCGGCTGTGAAGCAGGATGGGGTGCCGCTCTACAAACTGGCCCGTAAGGGCAAGACGGTTGAGCGTCCACCGCGGCTGGTCCATATCTATGAGTTTCGTCTGGTGGAGTTTGGCATTCCCGACAGCCAAATTTTTGTGCGTTGCTCAAAGGGAACCTATGTAAGGACCCTGTGTCATGATGTCGGGGCAGCGTTGGGCTGTCATGGTCATCTGGCAAAGCTGCACCGGACCCGTTCCGGCAGCCTGGACGTTGCTGCGGCACTGTCTTTTGAAGAGATAAAAAAAATGACGCGTGAAGAACTGGCTCCACACGTCATTCCGATGTTACAGGCGCTCGATCTCTAAGCCGCCACTCTCTCCCTATTGCTTGGGAATGAAGATCTTCTGGCCGACGTAGATTTCAGCCGGGTTTTTGATGTTATTTTCGCGCACGATAACATTCAGCGGAACCTTGTAAGCCTGAGCTATGGCCGAGAGCGTCTGATTGGCCTCGACCACGTGTTCGTAGCCGACTGCCGCACGTCCGGTGGGCTGCCTTGCGGGTCTTGCGGGTGCGGGCGGCATGGCAGCCTCGACGGCTTTACTGACGCGTGAGGGCAGGTCATCAACCGATTTGCGGATCCGGTCCTGTTCAGCCCGCAGGCTGTCGAGTTCGCGACGCAGGGCGTCATTTTCGGCTACAGCGGCGTTCAGCTCCTGTCGGGCCTGGTTGAGCCGGGCTTCGCCCTGCGAACTTTGCTGTATCTGAGTCTGCTCCAGGGCATCGATCTGAGCCTGGAGCCGACGTGTAGTCTCCAGCAACTGTTCAAGCTGGGTCTGGGCACGGGCGGTCGCAGTCTGAGGATTGACGGTTGCCGGCGCCTGATTGCGGTAGGGCGACCCCACTGCTGAACGGTAAGTACCACCGCCGGACGGGTCGTAGGTCTGGCAGGCGATGCCGGCCAGCATCACTCCGGCAACGGCGAGAACCGGCAGGCTCAGACGACAGTAAGAGTAGTTGCTCTGGTGCATCTTGTTACTTCTCTTCGGCGGCCTTCTGGGCGGCATAGATGTCTTCGATTTTCTTGGAAATATCCTTGAAGGTGACATCGTGACGATAGATTTCCTTGAAGTAGTTTGCAGCATCCTCAATCCGGCCCTCGTCCTGGTAGATCTCGGCGATCTCGTACATGACCTCCATCTTTTCGGCGTTCATGCTGGGCAGGACTTCGAGAGCCTGTTCAAGCTGCATGGCGGCCATATCGAGCAGACCTTTGACACGGAAGCAGCGGGCAAGGTTGTAGAGAGCCTGGACGCGGTCTTTGGGACTCCGGACTGCCAACTGGAGCTGCTGGATGGCGTCGTCGTACTGTTCATACTTGACGTACTGCATACCCAGCTCGTAGCGCAGGCGCAAGTCGTTGGGGTAGCGTTGGACACGGTCCGCCAGCTCGTCGAAGATATACTGGTCACGCTCGAGTGTTTTCGCCTCGGCTTCGGCCGTGTTGCCGGCCTCTGCCAGAGAGGCGATGGTGGCATCAAACCGGGCAACCTGAGCGGCGTTCATGCGACGGTCGATTTCGGGGTCGGCCGGATTGACCTTGCGGGCGTCCTGATAAGTCTGGATGGCGTCGTCGTAGCGTTTCTGGTTAAGGTAGAGCGAACCGAGACTGAGGTAGTAGTTGAGGTTGGCGGGCTCGGCCTCGATCTTGGATTTGGCATCTGCGATCAGTGCCTCGGCATCTTCCTCCGACTTGACAGCCTTCGAGGCACGTTCGAGCTGAACGGCCTGATCCTTGTCAGCCAGCACCGACTGGTAATCCTTGCCTTCGCGGTGGGCCTCTTCCCAGCCCGAGTCGAGCGTCATGAAAGCTTCGGCATCTTTGAGCAGCTTGGCGATTTCGGCATTGTTGGGCTTGAGGACAAAAACTTTTTCGAGACATTCGCGGGCGGCCCGGTAATTCTTGATCTCGTGATAGAGGCGGCCCAGAGCTTCAACCGCATCAATATTGGCCGGGCTCTGTTCGCGGATAATTTCGAGCGTCATTACTGCGGCCTCGGTCTGGCCGGCCGCCAGGGCGGCCCGGGCATAGGTCTTGCCGAAGCCGACATGCAGCGGGTCGATCAGCAGCAGCTCCTCAGCGGCCATCAGGGCTTCGGCGTTCTTGCCTCGCTTGAGCAAAAGCGAAGCTTTCAAACTCTTGGGAATGCCAATCAGCGAAGCGATCTGATGATACAGGGCACCCCTGCGGGCCCGTTTGAATTTGGCAACGGATGCCAGGCGCAGATTGCGGCGGGCCGCCAGATAGTTGGGAGCGTTTTCGACCACCTTCATGAACATTTCGATGGCAAAGTCGAGGTTGTCCCGTTCAAGCGCTGCTACAGCTTTGCTGTGTAAATTTCTGATGCCCTGGGGGACCTGTACTGCGGCGGTGCTGCCGTTAGTGACAGCGGCTTCTTGTGTTTGCGGGGAAAGTTCTTCAGCCATTTAGTAGATCCTGTTTGATAAGCTATCTGTTGCCGATGCCCTGGAATACTGGCAACACCTGCTGATAAACAATGAAGAATAGCCGATAACGGCGTTTCAGTCAAGGTTTGGCGCAGGAATTTCTGGTTGTCAATCATGATTGTCGAGGGTCTGCAGCCAATCGGCCGCTGTTGCACGTAGCAATTCGTACTCACGGAGGAGAACTTCCTCGAGCGGCATTTCCGGTGCGTGGGTGGGGATGGCAGCGACAATGCCATGTGGCAGGTATTCCGCCGGTGCGGCGCGGACACGTCCCGCAAAAACCACGACCGGAACCCGATGTCGCCGGGCCGCTTCGGCCACGCCGGCCACAACTTTGCCCTGCAACGACTGGCTGTCGAACGAACCTTCGCCCGTAATACACCAGTCGGCTCCCTGCAACGACTCCTCAAAACCGGTGGCTTCGAGAATGGTGGCGATGCCGGGCTTGAGAGCGGCATTGAGAAACGCCACGGCTCCGGCCCCCAGGCCGCCCGCAGCGCCTCCACCCGGCAATGAGCAGAGGTCATGAGCGAACTGTTTTTCGACTACGTCGGCCAAACGTTGCAGCCCACGTTCGAGCTGTGCCACCATGGAAGGCGTAGCACCTTTTTGCGGTCCGAAGACAGCCGCGGCACCGTTGGGGCCACAGAGCGGATTGGTAACATCGCAGAGGACGGTCACCGGGGGCAGGGCGGGGCAGGTGGCGGGCGGCGGTACGATCTGCTCCAACTGCTCCAGTGAGCCGCCTCCGGGCGGCAGTTCACGCCCGGCTGCATCCAGAAAACGCCAGCCGAGTGCCCGGGCGGCTCCTGTGCCGCCATCCACCGTGGCGCTGCCGCCGATGGCGAGCACGATTTCGGCAGCTCCTGCGGCGGCTGCGGCGACCAGCAGCTCGCCCGTACCGCTGGTACAGGTGAGCAGAGGATTACGCTCGCTCTCCGTTAATAGGGGCAGTCCGCTGGCCGTTGCCATTTCGATCACAGCCGTACGGTCATCGGGAAACCAGGCAAAACCGGCCTTGACCTGTTGCGGGGGCAGGGGAGAAGTAACTTCCACCTCGATCCAGCGTCCGCCGGGCTTTGCCGCCAGCAGCGTTTCGCAGGTACCCTCGCCGCCATCGGCCATCGGCTTCAGTGTCAACCGGGTGGCAGGATTGGCCTGGTGCAGTCCATCGGCAACAGCCCGGCAGGCCTCGGCTGCCGTCAGGCCGCCTTTGAAGGAATCGAGTGCGACTACGATGCGGGGATTTTTCATGCTGTAATTGTACAAAAAGGCACCGCCGTTTTGCAACGTGCGGTGCCGGATTGATTTTACCCTGTCAGGGGCGCTTTATCAGGAACGATTGCCATTACGGGCTTCGTTGACACGCAGCTTGCGACCCATGACTTCGGTGTTGTGCAGCGCCTTGATGGCGACCAGGGCCTCTTTGCGGTGCGGCATTTCAATAAAGCCGTAGCCTTTGGATTTGCCGCTGTTGCGGTGGCCGATAATGCGGGCCGATTTGACGATGCCGAAGCGCTCGAATTCACGACGGAACTGAGCTTCAGTCATGTCGTAGCTGAGATTGCCGACATAAATCTCGACCGCCTTGCCACCACCTTTGGCGGCACCGGACTTTTTGTCGTCGCTGTCATCGGTCGCTTCACCGTTGCGACGTTTGAGAAACGTTGCCAGAACGACGATGGCGATGACAACCAGCACACCCAGAGCGATCGGCTGGGAGAGGGGGCAGGAGGCGCCGGCCTCCTGATCGGCAACGTCCTGTGTCTGCTCTGTGGTAGTTTCGACCGGGACATCTGCACCGGCCGCTTCGGTTGTCTGTTCGACTGCTTCAGTGATAGTTGTTTCTGCTGTGGCCTCAAGGGTCTCGGCCGGGGTTTCTAATACGGTATCAGGCATTGGGTTGGATTCTCCTTGCGGAATTGCTGTGCGGTCCGCGTCCGCAGCGTGGGCTGAGCCAGCCATTCAAACCGGAATCAGGTTCCGCGGTGAAACATATCAGATTGCGGAACAGGGGTTGGTCGGGCTCGCCGGGACACGCAGGTTATTTGGCATCCAGGAAGCCTTCGAGCCTCCGGATACGCGTGGGGTGACGCAGCTTGCGCAGAGCCTTGGCTTCAATCTGCCGGATGCGTTCGCGCGTCACACTGAACTGTTTGCCGACCTCCTCCAGGGTGCGTGAATAGCCGTCGGTAAGACCAAAACGATGGTCGAGCACCTGACGCTCACGTTCTGTGAGGGTATCGAGCACCTCGTGCAACCGCTCCCGCAACATGCTGTAGGCGGCCATTTCCGAGGGGTTTTCGGCGGATTTATCTTCGAGGAAGTCGCCGAAGTGGGCATCGTCGCCATCCCCGACCGGACTCTGCAGCGAAATCGGCTGCTGAGCCATTTTGAAGACGGCCTTGACCCGTTCGACGGGGATTTCCATCTCTTCGGCCGCTTCTTCGGGGGTGGGTTCGCGCCCCAGCTCCTGCACGAGCTTTTTCTGCACACGCATGAGCTTGTTGATAGTTTCGATCATATGCACCGGAATACGGATCGTACGGGCCTGGTCGGCGATCGCTCGCGTCGCAGCCTGTCTGATCCACCAAGTGGCATAGGTCGAAAACTTGTAACCGCGCCGATATTCAAACTTCTCCACCGCCTTCATCAGGCCGGTATTGCCTTCCTGAATCAGGTCGAGAAAAGAGAGGCCGCGATTCATGTATTTTTTGACGATGCTGATGACCAGGCGCAAGTTGGCCTCAACCATTTCGGTCCGGGCCTGCTGCCCCTCGCGCATCGCGGTACGCAGCTCTTCAAACTCCGACATGAACTGTTCACGCGGCATCATGAAGCAGCTTTCAATTTCGGCGGCAACTTTGCGGGCCTCGGCGATCTGCATGTCGCGCCGCTTGCTGCGACGCTGCTTGCTGAGACGCTCGATTTCGCCCGTCTTGTAACGGTATTGTTTGAAAATCTGTTCATCGGCCTGCGCAGCCATCGATTCGATAACCTTTTGCTTAAAGTTCAACTCCTCGCACAGGATACGCAGGTCATCGCGCAATGCATCGAGATTGCGCTGGTGTCGCGCGGCATCGGCCGCCTTGCGCCCGGCAGCAGCCGAAGCGCGGAACTCTCGTTCGATCTTGCCCTGGTGCTTGACAAGCTCACTCTTGAGACGCGGCAGCAGCTCCATGTATGCTTCGCGACTGTCGATATACTTGTCGGCCACGATACGGTCAAAGCGTTCTTCCCCGGTTTCGATGCGGGCAATCAGATCAAGGTGCATCCGGGTCGCAAATCCAAAACGGTTGAAAAGAGCCCGGATGCTCTTTTCCGAGTCCTCAATACGTTTGCAGATCTCCACCTCCTGCTCACGCGTCAGCAGGGCCACCTGGCCCATCTGATGCAGATACATGCGGATGGGATCGTCAAAATAGTCTGGCTTGGCCGCCTTGGAGGCGTCCGCAGTTTCCGTTTCACTGCGATATTTGTCAACGTCCGCAGCATCAATGATGTCGATGTCCATGCTGCGCAGGTTGTTCAGATACTTCTCGATATCGGTATCTTTGATAATGCTTTCCGGCAAAGCCTCATGAACATCCTCGAAGGTCAGGTACCCCTGTGCCTCGGCGAGGGTGATCAGTTCGCGGATTTTTTCATTTCTTTCTTCACGCCGCTCTCGCTCGGCCGCAATTTCCGGATCCAGATGTGCATTTTCGGGCAGTTCAAACTGATAGGTGTCCTCTACACCGTAACCATGGTCATCGTCAGGGTCAGGGGAGGCCACGCGCAGGGTGGAGACAGTCTCGTCATCCTCGTCTTCCTCATCGTCGAAATCACTGTCCAGAACATCGTCAACATCTTCCAGCCCGCTTTCAGCAGCCGCCAGGTCGTCCTCACTCGGCTCTTCTTCAGCGTCGGGATCAATGTCGATATCCTCGATATCGTCAACCTCAATGTCATCAACACCGTCAGCATTGTGGTCCAGATACTCATCGACCTCAACCGATTCGACATCCGTCGCAGCTTTCTTGCCCTTGGGTGTCGCAGGTGCAGTTGACTTGTCACTGGTTTTCTTGCGAGTGGTACTGGCGGCAGGTTTGGCTTTGGGCTTTGTAGCTGGCTTAGTTGCTTTGGTTTCAGTCTTCGGCGCAGCCTTGGCTTCGGCAGCAGGCTTTTTGGCAGTAGTCTTATTACTTTCCGCGACTGTTTTACCAGTTGATTTAGCTGTAGCAGGTTTGCTGGCCGTCTTGGCATCTTTTGCTTTGGCTGCAGTTTTGTCCGGTTTGGTGGCGGCCTTCGCAGACGACTTGGTTTCAGCCTTGGCTTTCGGCGCCGCCTTGGTTTTGGCAGCGGGCTTTTTGGCAATAGTCTTCTTGCTCGCAGCGGCTGTTTTACCGGTTAATTTAGCTGTAGCTGGCTTGCTGGCCGTCTTGGCAGTTTCAGCTTTTTTGGGTGCAGCTTTGGCTGGTTTGGTAGCGGCCTTCGTAGTCGACTTGGTTGCAGCCTTGGTTTTCGGCGCCGCAGCCTTGGCTTTAGCAGTGGATTTTACCGCAGTAGCCCTCTTTTTGCTTGCCGCAGTTGTTTCAGCTGCTGCCGGTTTGCTTGCCGTTTTGGTGGTTTTTGTTTTGGCAGTAGTTTTCTTCTTGCCGGTGGCAGCAGCTTTGGTGGCACTGCTGCTTTTGGTTCCAGTCTTCTTTGCAGTGCGGCTGGTTGCCTCACTGGTCTCTGTGTTTTTGTCAGTTTTTTTGGCTTTAGCCATGTCGATAACTCCGTCAGCGAAAAATGAGTCAAAATTGGTTCGGTTCAGGTGACAGGTCCCTGCTTCAGTCGATTACCTTGTCGGGCAGGTCACGTCCTCTGACGAGTAACCAGCCCACATTTTTAGTACCCTTGGCTGCTCCGTCTTCGGTTTGTACGTTGCGAAACATTTTTTCGATATGTCCATCGGTGAAAATTACTAAACTCCAGGGGATTTCCTTTTTTTTGCTGTCACGCAGTTTGATTGGTCCATCGTGGTAGCCCCCGATCCCCGGCACCTTGTTTTCCTCGATATCGTCCACCACTTCGGTGCGGTGTTTATCCTCCACATTCAGCACACAGTTTTTCCCGATCACATTGCTGTCAGTCCAGGGCACACCCGAATGTTCGGCAAACAGCACGAGGCGGCTGGCGTTGGGGATAACGTTCTTGGTAACGTTGCCGTCAGTAACTTGCGTCGTTTCTTTGGTTCCAATCCAGGAGATTTTGCGACGATGCCAGTTTTTACGAGTTTCTTGATAGAAAAATTCGTTCATCGCATAGGTCAGATAAACACGATCTTTTCGTTCCGTGGCACCGACTTTTTTACGAAACACTTTATCATGTACTGCAACCGGACAAGCGTAAGCCGATACCTCTCCCTGCATGTAGGCGAATAACGTTCCGTTCGTTATTCCGCGCAGCGCATCTCTGCCGAAATGGCCTGCGTCCCTCATGTTGGGCTTTTCAGGATTAACTGACGGACGTCTCGGGAAGGCCGTGCCTTTATCAGGCAGCCATGAAATCCACCCCCTGAACTCATGCCAGCCGTTATGGTTCTGCAACTCAAAAGAACCGGCTCGCGGCATGCTGCCGGCATGGTCCACTGCATGGGTATGGGCTGCACTTTGCAGGTTTTTAAGGTTCATCCGGCAAGTTGCCTCGCGCGATGAGCGCAATGCTCCCAGAAGCCTGGGTGCCACCAGGCCGAGCAACACGAGAATGATGGTGATGACAACCAGCATCTCTATGAGTGTGAAGGCTTTACGCATGATTTACCTCTCCTCCGGGAACCCCTCGGGCCAGCCTGTAGATACAATCCACCCATTATGGCCCTGTCAAACAGAACAGCGCACATTATCACATTTCACGGCCGCATTGCAAGCATTTAAAACATCAATTTCAAAACTTTCTTCTTCACTTTTTTCTCTGCTCTTTTTTCCCTTCCTGCAAATACGGTTTTACAATCCGGCTACAGATGCTAAGGTTGTCGGCCAAATGAGCAAGGTTGATTCGGCCAAAGATTTGGTGCGCCGTCTTAAGCACGATCCGGATGAAGCTTCCGTGGGTCTCCTGCTGAAAACTTACGGTCCGCGTCTGTTCGGTGCTGCCATGGGTCTTTGCGGCAATACGACAGATGCCGAAGATCTGGTGATTATGACATTGCAAAAAGCCGTGCATAATATTGCCGGGTTCCACGAGCAATCGTCGCTCTTCACCTGGTTGTACGGTATCCTCTACAATCAGCACCTCATGCTGCGGCGCAAATATGCCCGGTCGCGCATGATCTATGTTGACCAACTGCCTGAAACCGCCGACGAGAGCGTCGCGCATCCGCTCGAGGATATCGCCGCCTCCGAACGTGCAAAGGAGTTGCTGGCGGCAATCGACCAGTTGCCGGAAACCATGCAGGATGTGGTGCGGTTGCGCTATTTCGGTGAGATGAAAATCGCCGATATAGCAAAAAATCTCAAAATACCCGTCGGGACGGTCAAGTCACGCCTTTTCAACGCCTTGTCGCAGTTGAAAAGCTTCTTGTCGACCACTTCAAATTAAATTTTTGAAAAAAATGAACCTTTTGCACTGACCCTGCAACTAACTGTTGAAAGGATGATTATGATTTGCAGAGACTGCCGCATTGCATGTTTTGACCTTCTGGATGGGACGATCAGCCCCGGACTGGAAGAAAAGGTGACTGCTCACCTTGAAGCATGTGCCGGTTGCAGACTGTTTCTGGAGGAAGAAAAAGAGCGTCTGGGGAATTGGCCGGAACTTGTTGCGGAACTCCCGTCGGCCCCCTCCTTCTTTACGTCCGAAGCAAACATCAAGCGCATACTGCATGGAGAAGCAGCGTCCGACAGTGAGAAGCCACTGCCGCAGCAACGTCTTGCCAACCTGTGGTCGCACTTGGGCAAAATGCGCAAAATTGCAGCAATCCTGGTTATCGCAACCATGCTTTCACTGTTCTCCTGGGCTTCGATCAAATTGGCAAGAGCGGTTTTCGGCCGCTCCAAAGACCCGGGCGAACGAGTTGTTCAGGTGGAAAGCAGCCCGATGGTGACGGAGTCAGAGCCCGTCACGCCCGCAACATCGGTGGCTGATTTCACGCCTGTAGAAACCGGTGCGGGTTACACTGGAGACTTGTCTCCTCTGGACCCGGAACCGGGCAGTTATGGAGCAATCGCTTCGCATAGTCAATCAAGTCTGGAAGGAGACTTCGGGATGAAAATGAACCGGATGGTTACAGCAGGGGCAGTCGCCGCCATGATAGCCGCGACATCAACAAATGCCGCAATATTCACGGGTGTTTCCGGCTATGACTGGAGTCAGCCATTAAACTGGAGCACGGGTCTGGTGCCGGATGCAAATGAAGACGCGATCATCGGCACAACGGCGCCTGCCGGTGCTTTGGACCCGGCGGTCCAACTGAATGCGGGAGCCACTGGCACGGCCAGGAGCCTGACGATCGGTCAGGAGGCCGGGGCGGGCGGGAGTCTGACCGTCAACAACACGAGACTCGAATTACTGGCGGGCGATTCCTTTGTAGGCAAGTCCGGCGAGGGTAGCCTGACTGTGACAAACAACGGACAACTCAACGGTGGCAAGATCACCGTCGGGAGTGTGAAAAACTCCAAGGGTGAACTCGTGATTGCCAATGGTGCCAGCTTCAATCCCGGCAATACCGTTGTAATTGCCGCGGCAGGGAGTGGCAGCCTGCTCGTTTCGGGTGGGTCGCTCAACTCGGCTGACTGGGGGCTGACCGGGGCTTCAACCGTCGGCGGCCAGGCGGATATTCTATTTGACGACGAGGCGGAGGCAACGCTCAAAAACATCCTGCTGGCAGGCTGGGGCGTTAACTCCAGCGCTGAGCTGACGGTCGATGGAAACTCGACAGTCGATGTGCTCGAAACACTGACTCTTGGCAACAGTGTCGGATCGGTGGGAACAGTGGTTTTCAAGTCGGGCACCTGGATTCAAAAAGGTATCAGCTATGTTGGCAACAAAAAAGATGCCAGTGGCTCGGTGCACTTGCAGGGCAGCGGATTTCTGCCACGAAATCAGGTATGGCTGGCGTCCGAGGCCGGTAGTTCGGGGTTGATTGAGGTTGCCGACACCTCTCTGATGTGGACAAATAACATTGCCACTGTTTATGTCGGACATTCGGGTGAGGGTCAGTTTAATGTCGTTGACAGCAGCCTGACGATCCGCCCGGCGCTGTTGTACGTCGGCAATGCCGCCACGGCCTCGGGTTTGTTCAATATGTCCGGTTCGGATGTCACCAACCAAACCACGATTGTCGGCAGCACTGCCGGCAGCTCCGGCAGAATAACCCAAACCGGCGGCAGCCTGACGGTCAATGACTACTTCCGTGTGGCGGCCAACGGGACAGGCAGGTATCTCAGCAGCGACGGTGTTTTCAATGGCAGATGGGTGCAGATTGCCGCTTATGGCAGCGGTACTACGTCAGTGGGAGCCGTGGAGCTGTCCGGTACCGGGAGAGTCTTCAATGTTTCCGGCAGCCTGGCCGTTGGCACGCAGGGAAGCGGCGGCCTGACAAACCGGGTCGCCCAGTTGGCGGGCGGTATCGATCTGGCAGCCTCGACAACGCTGACGGTCGGCAATACGGGCAATATCCACATCCAGTTTGAGGAGGATCCGGTCGAGACAGGCATGTACTGGGGCCTGCGCTGGACTGGCGACCATGTTGCCGAACTGATCGCTTTGAGCGAGACGGTTCCCGCCAAACTGAGCTGGGATGTCGAGGGTGTCAATCCGTATTACCGGCCGGATGTCGGCATCCACTACGATGGCGACTTTACTTATGTGGGCATTCCCATTGCCAAGTTTGCCACCAACCCCACGCTGATCATTATCAACTAAAGAGTGTCCCTGATGCGCTTGATATCCGGCCCGGTCACAGGGGTCTTGTTGATGCTGGCCTGTTTGTCTGCCGGACAGGCCGGGCAGTTTACAGTCATGCAGGCTGAAGAACGCCGGCAGTTGGTCGTGGCGGCCGAGGCGCCGGACGGCAACGCAGCTGCTAAAGTCGCGTGGGAGATTCCGGGGGGTGGGGTGGGGTCATTCAAGATGACTCCCGCCATTCCTCTCCTGCCGGGGCAGAAGTCGCAGGTTGTCTCACGGCTGTTTCTGCCTCCGGGGTGCGGCCTGAAGTCGTTCAACCTGCGGGTGGAAGACATCTCCGGCGAGACTTTTCAGTACTACCGTCTGCTGCCAGCGGGGGCCGAAGGCTGGATCAGCCTCACCAACACAATCGACACGGCCCGGCCACCTGCAAAGGCCAACTGGGGAGGCAATAACGATGCCGTTATGGACTCCCCGCTCTCGGTCTCAGGCATCGGTTTCGAGTTTGATCCGCTTGTTAGGAGTGGTCACTTCTTCTTTGATTTTGAGCAGCCGGTTCTGCTGTCGGCCGCGCCTCCAGGCGTTGCAGTTTCGCTGACGGATGACAAAATAAAGCCGCTACTGGTGGCTGCAGCGGACAGAAAACAGTCCATGACCGTCGGAACAGTGGCGGGAGATAGCCTCAGCCTGATCGTCAGAAAAAACAGGGACGGTACCAGAAGCTTCGACCTGATATTGACTGCTGAATCGCAGGTGGAGGAGTTCGGCGGTGCCCTGTTCATGGTCAGGATCTATCTGCCTGCCCCGGGGGTTCTGAGTAATCTCCGACTGAACCTCAAAAATGCCGCGGGTGAACATTACGCCTTCGAACAGACTCTTTCCGGTCAGGCTGGCGGCTGGCAGACAGTCGCATTTCCTACCGACGGTGCGCTCCGCAGTCCCTTGCGCAAAAGTGGTCCGGCCTCAAATAACGGTTCGCTCTTCCCGCTGCGGCTGCATTCGCTGGCGGGGGACTTCCGCACTCAGGAGACCACGGAGGACTGGATTGCCTTCAACAAGCTTGAGTGGGCCTATCTGCCTGCGCGCTTGAAGGTCGATTTTGTCGCCGGCAATGAGATCAACATAGTCGATACCGGCAGGCAACAAACCCTCGGCTGGCGCATCACAAATCCCCGCAGCGGAGCCCTGGCTGCGAGGTTGCAGTATGTCGCAAAAGACATCTACGACAGTATAGTCGCCTCCAATACCGTCCCTTTGAACCTGGATGCCAGGTCCGAAACTTTTGTCGGGCTGCCGATACCTGACAAGCAGGGTATCTACTACGTCGAGACGTCATGTCTGGAAGAGGACGCCGTCGGTCCTGCTGCCATCGGTAAATACCGTTTTGCCCATGTCGTGCCAGCCGGTCCCCGTACCCGTAAAAAGGATGATTTTATTTTTGGAGTCTGTTCGCATTCACAGTGGAAAACTCCCGCAGAACAAAAACTGCATGCGCTGGCCGCTTCTATCTGCGGCGTCAATGTCCTGCGTGAAGATTTTTTATGGGAGCGCATGGAGCCGCGTCAGGGCGAGTGGAATTTTGCTTACTTCGACAGTGTTTTGGATACGTTCAAGGAGCGCGGCATCGAAGTAGCACCTCTTTACTGTTACCGTCCCGATTGGGCCGTCGCCAAGGACTGGAAACCACTCAATCCCGGGTCCGAACGCGGCAAGCGACCGGACTATCAGCATTGGGCGAACTTCGTGCGAATGGTCGCCACCCGCTACCATGAGCAAATCAATTTTGTCGAGATCTGGAACGAGCCGGACCTGATGGGGTATGCCAACTTCCCGGTTGAAGAATATATAGAGATGATGCGAATCGCCCATAGCGAAACAAAGAAAATCGCACCGGAGGTCACGGTGCTCACCGGTGGCTTTACCATGATGCCGCCTTTTTACAACATGGTCGATCCACGTCACATGGAGAAAGTTCTGGTTAACGGAAAAAGCTTTTACGACATCCATGCATTTCACGTGCATGGGTCGTATCTGCACTACAAAAACCAGATCGAACAGATGCTGGCATTGCGTCAGCGCCTCGGTACCGAAGCTCCCTGGTGGGCCAATGAAACTGCCATCACGGCGACCGGATTCGGCGAATATGTGCAAGCTGTAACGCTGATACAAAAACTGATTTTCACCTGGGCCCGTGGCGCAATCGGCTACAACTGGTTTTCGCTCTACAATGCCGGCGGCAACCCCGATTATGGCGAACACAACTTCGGGCTGCTGACACGCGAACTGCATCCCAAGGCCGCTTTCTGCACCTACAACACGACCGCCCGTCTGCTGGCCGGTGGGCGCTTCCTGGGGGATTTCGATCTGGGACGTGATCTGGACGCCTTCCTTTTCAAGGCTGAAGACGGCAGTTATGTAATCGCCTGCTGGGGCAACACCAGTTTGCAGTATCCGGCCGTCATCCGCAATATCAGGAATGCTGTCGGCATGATCGATATTTTCGGCAACGAAACCATGCTCGAACCTTCTGCCGGTGTAATATTCTTTGAAGTCGGTGCCGAACCAAGATTCATCAGAATCAGCGGACAGGACAGCGTGCCAATCGTAGGAATTCCGCCGATACAATTCCCGCGTCAGGTCGAACTGACACTCAGCAGGGTCGAAACGATCAGCCTGCCGGTCCATAACCCGTTTGATGCGCCTGTTGCAGTTACAACTTCGGTCCAGTTGCCGGAGGGCATGACGACGGTGACGCCTGTAATTGAGCGGCAGCTCGCCGCTGGTGCAACCGCCGTGATTCAGTTTGTCTGTAAAGTCGATCCGGTTTTCCGCTCTTACGGCAACCGGAAGCAGTCGCTCAAAGTTCAGGCAAGCTTTGCCGATATCTGGTCGAAGACTGTCGATGTCGGGATATTGTCAGCAACTGCCATTCCGAGGTCCGAATTCGCGGATGAGCCGCAACTGATCCTCGACAACATTTCTCAGCACAGAAGTTTGATCCCCAATGCGCCTGATCTGGAAAATCTCCAATGGTCTGGTGCCGGGGACCTCAGCGCAAAAGTCTGGCTGGCCTACAAAGCCGATTCGCTGTCGCTGAAGGTTGAAGTGCTCGATGATCAGCATGTGCAGAAGCATGTGGGTGGAGACCTGTTCAATTCCGACTCGATCCAGATCGCAATCCAGCCGCCCGAGGCGCCGGATTTCTGGGAAATCGGCGTCGCCTGCGGCAGAGAAGGCGAGAGTCTGAGTCATATCTGGATGACCCCGAAAGGACTCGACAAGAGTGAGCTCGCAAAGAGTTTGGCCTTTGAAACACGCCGTGATGAAGGTCGCAAAGTCACAACTTACATCATGATTGCTCCCCTGAAGGAGTTAGGTCTGACGGATGCCCTCAAGGGGCGGCAGATCGGGTTCAATATCCTGGTCAACGACAACGATGGCGGTGTGCGCGAAGGTTACCTGGAGTTTTCCCCCGGACTTGGCGCAACCAAAGATGCGTCATTATTTCTGCGCATGCAGTTCGAAGGCACGCCGATTGCTCCGTAAATTGAAACCTATGGTTGCGGGACAGATCTTTCGTCCGCCTCCCTTACTCCCTCAACAAAGGAATAGCGAATGGAAAATGGGAAATCCAACTCACCACTCGCCATTCACCACTCACCTTTTCTTTCACTCTCCATCTTGCCAGTTGACACCAGAAATGAGATACTGCAAGGCATGAAAACGACCTTTACTTACTGGAAAGAAACAGATGGTCGCTATCTCGGATACCTTAACGACTATCCGGATCACTGGACTCAGGGTGAGACCCTCGAAGACCTGAAGGTTCACCTTCTCGACCTTCTTGAACTCTTTGGAGCCGAGGAAATCCCCGGAATCCGCAAAGTGGAAGTGCTGGAGTACGCATGAAGCGGCTCGATCTCGTCCGACAGCTCGAAGTGATGGGATGCGTTCTACTGCGGCATGGTGGCCGGCACGATATTTACCACAACCCTGATACAGGGCACTCTGAGCCCGTACCACGGCACCGTGAAATAAACGAAATTCTTGCCAGACGTATTCTTTCAAGATTGAGCAACTCCGACAAAAAATAAGCTACTCAGCCAACTACTACTCGCCTCTCCCCCGACTCCCTTACTTACCCCCTTACTTTCTGCCTCCCTTCCTCCAAAACCTATTGGTATAAAATAGGCGGTTGTGCTACATTGAAAAGCACTTTTTTCTACCGCAATTGAGGGCGGTAGCCTGTCCTATAGCAGTCAGCCCCCAGGGTCAGCATGTCAGCCAAAAAATCTACCTCCGCCTATGCGGCCGCCGGTGTCGATATCGATGAAATGATGTCCGGTCTGGAAGCAATCAAGAAAGATGTCAAATCGACCCGAACCGACGGTGTGTTGAGCGAAATCGGCCAGTTCGGCGGGCTTTTCCAGTCTCCCGGCCGTGGCTCGATACTCGTAGCCTCAACGGATGGGGTTGGCACCAAGCTCAAGGTGGCAAATCTGGCCGACAAGCACGACACAATCGGCCAGTGCCTTGTCAACCACTGTGTCAACGATATCCTGACCCAGGGGGCCAGGCCGCTCTTTTTCCTGGACTATCTGGGCACGGCCAAGCTGACCTCGAAGGTCTTCAGTGCCGTCGTGCGTGGTCTCTGCAAAGCCTGTCGCGAAAATGGCTGTGCCCTGCTGGGTGGCGAAACGGCCGAAATGCCGGGGCTCTATCCTCCGGGTGAGTATGATCTGGTCGGCACGATCGTCGGGGCTGTCGAAAAGCGCAAACTGGTGACAGGCGAGACGCTGCGGGCAGGGGATGCCCTGATCGGTCTGCCTTCGAGCGGGCTCCAGACCAACGGCTATTCCCTGGCTCGTAAGATCCTGCTTGAGGAACAGGGACTGAAGGTGACCGATCTCTTCCCCGGTACGCGGCGTACAGTCGGCAGCATCCTGCTGGCGGTGCATCGCAGTTTTCTTCCGGCAGTGGAGGCGGTCGAAGCAGCCGGTGTCCGGATTCGCGGTATGTCGCACATTACCGGTGGCGGACTGATCGACAATCTGCCGCGCATGTTGCCTGATGGGCTGGATGCTGTGATCGATCTCACTTCCTGGAAGGTGCCGCACGTCTTCCAGTTTATGCAGGAGAAGGGTGGGGTGGATCCCGAGGAAATGTTCCGCGTCTTCAACATGGGCATCGGATATGTGATCGCCGTGCGTGACAAAGATGCCGCCAGAGCTGTCGATGCCCTGGCCGAAGCCAAACAGAAGCCTGTCTGTCTGGGCATTATCGACGAAGGTAATGGCAAGGTGCGTTTTCTTGCCTGAAAGCAGTCCGTTCGCCGCGTCGGATGTCACACTGGATGTCGGCGGCAATTTCAATTTTCCGTCAGGTCAGTCATGATCGTCAAAACCTACCTCTCAGCAAACGACGTTACCCGCGACAGCTTCCTGCTGGCCCGCCGGATTCTGGATTCCGGTTTCCGGCCCGATGCCATCATCGCTCTCTGGCGCGGTGGCAGTCCGGTCGGGATTGCAGTGCAGGAGTTTCTGCGGGTCAAAGGCATCGACTGCTACCATACCATCGTCAAATGCAGTGCCTATACCGGCATCGAACAGATGCAGGAGCCGGTGATCGAGAACATGGATTATGTCCATGCCGTACTGAACCGCGAAAGCCGGGTGCTGGTGGTCGATGATATCTTCGACACGGGGCGGACGGCGCGCTGCATCCGTGACGAACTCAACAAATCCACTCCGCACGTGCGTTTTGCGATGCCTTTCTTCAAACCCAGTCGCAATACCACGGACTTGTTGCCGGATTATTACATCCACGAAACCGAAAACTGGCTGGTTTTTCCCCACGAACTGATGGATCTGACTCCCGAGGAAATCCACACCAAAGATCCCTATGTTCACGATCTGCTCTTTAATCAATAGCCACGATGTCCAGATTTGTCATTGAAGGCGGAGTGCCGCTGCACGGTCGCCACTATGCCCCCGGCAACAAAAACGCCGCCCTGCCGATGCTGGCGGCGACGCTGCTGGCGGATGGTCCGGTCAAGCTCACGCGCCTGCCCCTGATCCGCGATGTACGTGCCATGCTGGTGCTGCTCGAACATCTCGGTGCCGGGGTGGAACTGGACGAGGCGGATCACTCAGTAGTGGTCGATCCCGCCAACGTAACTCCCCGTGCGCTCGAACGTGACCTCTGTCGTCAGATCCGGACCTCGATTCTCTTTGCCGGTCCACTGGGGGCGCGTTTCGGCGAGGCGATTATTCCATCCCCCGGTGGCGACAATATCGGCCGTCGCCGGCTGGATACGCATTTCGACGGTTTGCGCGGGCTGGGTTTTGAAGTCAGCGAGCGTAATCCCTATGTCATCCGGCGCACTTCAGCCTGGCGCGGTGCCGACCTGATTCTGGATGAAGCCAGTGTAACCGCCACCGAAAATATCCTGATGGCAGCCGTACTGACCCCCGGCACAACCACCATTTACAACGCCGCCTGCGAGCCTCACGTGCAGGACCTCTGTCACATGCTCAACAGCATGGGGGCCCGGATCAGCGGCATCGGCACCAATCTCCTGACTGTTGAGGGCGCCGAGCAACTGAGCGGGACTGAGTATTCCGTGGGGCCCGACGCAATCGAGGCAGCCTCTTTTCTGGCCGCTGCGGCGGCGACCGGCGGCTCGCTGACCCTCGAAGGGATCAATGCTGCCGAATTCCGCGTGCTCGCCCGCCCTTTTGCCCGTCTGGGAGTGTACTGGGAAATGCAGCCCGACGGCACACTCTTTCTGCCCGAGTCTCAGGAGCTTCGGGTGGTCAACGATTTTGCCAACGCCATCCCCAAGATCGAGGACGGGATCTGGCCCAACACACCCTCGGATATCATGAGTGTCCTGATCGTGCTGGCAACCCGCGCTAACGGCATCGTGCTTTTCTTTGAAAAGATGTTCGAGAGCCGCCTTTATTTTGTCGATCACCTGATCGGGATGGGTGCCCGGATCGTCCAGTGCGACCCGCACCGGATTATCGTGCACGGTCCCAGCCGTCTGCGTGGCTCGATGGTTTCCAGCCCCGACATCCGGGCCGGCATGGCTCTGTTGGTGGCGGCTCTCTGTGCCGAAGGCCGGACCGAAATTCACAACGCCGAGAGTATCGACCGGGGTTACGAATCCATCGAAACCGCCCTGGCTGCCATGGGGGCGCAGATCGAGCGAAAGCCCTGAAGTGCCATGGTCGAGTTCAGTGATGTCAGTGTCCATTTCGGCACCCAGGATGTACTCAACAATGCCAGCTTCCGCATCAACCGCGGCGAACGTTGCGGCCTGGTGGGGCCCAATGGTGCCGGCAAGAGTACCGTCTTCCGTCTGATTACGGGCGAGATTTCGCCAGCCTCGGGCAGCGTCACCCTTGAGGCGCGTCCGCGTATCGGCTATCTGCATCAGCAGGTGCAGCCGGCTGAGCCGGGGGAGACCCTGCTGGGACATGCCATGCGGGCTTCGTCACGGCTCGAAGAGCTGGAGGAGGAGATTCGGCGTCTGGAGACCGAGCTGGCCCAGCCGGACGATGAAGACAGTCGCGAACGCAGTCTGCGTCTCCTCGGTGCGGCCCAGACCGAGTTCGAAAATCTGGGCGGCTATGAGCTGGAGACCCGTGCCCGTGCCGCACTTTCAGGCCTCGGCTTCCGCGAGCATGATTTCAAGCGGCCCCTGACCGAGTTCAGCGGCGGCTGGCAGATGCGGGCCGAGCTGGTCAGGACGCTCGTCATGCAGCCGGATCTGCTGTTGATGGACGAGCCCTCCAACTACCTCGACCTGCCGGCGGTCGAGTGGATGCAGCGTTATCTGCGCGAGTATCAGGGAACACTGATGCTGATTTCGCACGACCGTTACCTGCTGCGCAGCGTGACCAACATCACGCTCGAGATCGATGGTTGCGCCACGACCCGCTATGGCGGCAATCTTGATTTCTATCTGCTGGAACGGCGTCAGCGTTACGAAACTCTGCTTGCCGCCCGCAGCGACCAGGATCGGATCCGCGAGCAACTACAGCGTTTCATCGATACCTTCCGCTATACCGCCTCCAAGGCCGCCCAGGTTCAGAGCCGCGTCAAACAGCTCGAAAAAATGGAGGAGAGCGTGGTGCCGCGCCAGGCCTCCGACCGGGGCTACCTGCACCTTCCCGAGCCGTCGCACTGTGGAGCCTGTGTCATGCGGCTGCAGAATGTCGGCTTCGCCTACGATGGAGAGAACTTTGTCTTCCGCAACGTCTCGTTCGAGGTCGGCCGTGGCGACCGGGTGGCGCTGGTGGGTTACAACGGCATGGGCAAAACCACCCTGATGCGTCTCCTGGCCGGCATGCGCCAGCCCACCGAGGGCACGCTCGTGCTGGGGCACAAGGTTGAGCCGGGCTATGTTTCGCAGGAGCTGACCGAGGTTATACCGCCGGAACAGACGCTTCTGCGAACCTTGCTGCGGACCGACGAAACTCTCTCCGAAAATGCCGCCCGCACGCTGCTGGGCAGCTTCGGCTTCAGTGGTGACGACGCTTTCAAGACCAGCGAAGTTCTGAGTGGCGGCGAGAAAATCCGCCTCGCCTTTGCCCGACTCTATGCCTCCAAGCCCAACGTGCTGGTGCTCGATGAGCCGACGACTCACCTCGACCTCAACGGACGGCGAGCCCTCGAAGAGGCGTTGCAGCAATACCAGGGGACGGTTCTGATTGTCAGTCACGACGTGGAGTTTGTGCGGGCCGTCGCTTCGAAAATCATCGCGATCGATACGGATGGTGTGCATACCTTCGTCGGGTCTTACGACGACTACCGAGAGTATCAGTCACGTCGTACAACAGCGGGCGAGATAGCTGAGGGCGCCCATCTGCAGCAGAGTGACAATGCTTCGGGCGAAGCTGCCAAAAGCAGTCGTGAGAGACGGCAGGAACGTGCGGCTGAAAGGGCGCGACTGGCACCACGTACGAACGAACTGCGCCGGATTGTCGACACCAACGAGGCACGTATCGTGAGACTCGAAGCGGAGCAGGGCGAATTGACGGCTGAACTGGCTGACCCCACGGACGAGACCGATTTCGCCACGCTCAACCGTCGCCTGACGGAGCTACAGACCGAACTGGCCGAGGCCTCCAGTGCCTGGGAAACCGCCGCCATGGAGCTGGAAGAACTGACAGCGGAACAGTAGGAACGTATCACGGTCTATTCCCGCCGGGGACGGCGGTCTCCAGGGCTTTGGTTTGAATTGGAGCCCGCGGTCTCCGCGGGTATATCCCGCCGGGGACGGCGGTCTCCAGCGTGCGTCATTGTCCCGCCGGGGACGGCGGTCTCCACTGCGTTAAAATCCTTCCAAAATTTTCCCGCTGGGGACGGTGGTCAGCACCATCAGGCCGACTGCATTTGACAAGATCGGTCCCTTCATGATCTGCCTCCGTGTCGTCAAGTATGTGTACTTAAATCAGTCCGTCTACAGCACCTCAATCCGCTCGTCGGTTGAAATTATACCAAGTATTGGTGTTCAACTCAATATGTCGCAAATTAAATTTCGAGATGCCGGGGGTGCATAATGTTTGCGGCAAAATCAAAGTGACAACTCTCGCAGAATAGAGGAGGGCTCGGAGAGTTTTTCTATTCTTGCAGCATCATGGAGCGGAACTTTTCGATCTCAGCGGGGCTGAAACCGAGGTCCAGCACATAGCCTTCCACCTTCTCTTGCATGTCTGCACCCGGCAAAGACTCGAAGGCTGCAATCAGACGATCGAAGTACTTCTCGTGACTGAAGTTGACATCGGGATTCCAGAAACCGCTGATCTCCCAGTCGAGATAGAGTTCTTCGATTTCGACACCCAGCAGGGCATTCAGGATGAAGGCTACTGAACCGGTACGGTCCTGCCCGGCAATACAGTGGAAGACGAGCGGGTAGTTTGCTTCATCCAGCAGCACCTTGAAGAAATCAGGGGCAGGGCGGGCAACGTGGCAGGAATAGTCAAGGCAACGATCATGAGCAAAAGGCATAAAGTCCGTAGCGGGGAACGGCAGTCGATGAGTTTCATGGCAGACATGATAGCATGTGTGTATCTGCGGGCAAGATGGTGCTTGCTCTCTCGACGTATCGGTTCGCCCGCCTACGCCAAGATGCTACGTCGCGAAACACGAGGACGCTCAGCCTCCAGGAAGTGCGATGTGCAGGAGACAGCCGTTCGTCGGTCGGCAGTTGCAGACGGCTCGGCGATCCGTCCCTGCCATTTGAGGGGGTGACACTATTTACACGTAAGCCTTCAGGCGACGGACGGCCTGTGCGATATCCCTGGCTCGCTGATCTCCCGCCTCACGCTCAATCACAACTGCGCCATCGAAACCGGTATCGCGCAGCAGGTTGAGAAAGGCGAATGAGTTGACCTCACCATCGCCCCAGGGCACTTCCGCTCCCCATTCGCCGGGAGTCTCAGTCCGCACAGCATCCTTGATGTGGATCTGCCGCACCCAGGGTGCCAGGTCCTTATAAATCTCCAGCGGATTGTCCATGTTGTAGAGGATCATGTTGGCCGGATCAAAGTTCAGGAAAACGTGCGGATGATTGAGAGTTTCCAGAAACTTGCGCAAATCGGCGGCAGACTCCTGACCGGTCTCCAACAGGAGATCGAGTCCGTATTCAGCAGTTCGGTCGGCCAGATACCGGATCCTGTCATAAAACTTTTTGGTGGCTGCCACATCATTGTGATCCAGAAAGCCGGCATGGAGAGAAATATACTTTGACCCCAGTTCAGCGGTCAGTTTGGCGGCACGGGCAAAAGCCTCGCCGCTGGCAGGCCAGTGTTCGTCGGGCATGATGCCGCCTGTCACCTGAATGCTCTTGAGGCTGGAGTAATCTTCGTATGCAAAGCCCATCATTCCAGAACAGATGGTCCAGCCCTGGCGACGGACAGCCTCCAGGTAGGCCTCGCCATCCGGTTCTAGTGCCGGGCCCAGCGCCAGGTGGACATGGTCCACGCCGATAGCCGCCAGCACGGAGCCCACCTCATCAATTTCTCTCTGAAAAGACCAACTGCAGACACCGATTGGCCAATTACCGCATTTTGCCATTTTGATTTTCCTTTCCTCAATTTACCAGTCAGTTCAACTTTTCGGCGACGCTCCAGAGTCCGGCCGAAGGTGTGGAGATGTAGAAGACCTCTTCGCCGTCGGGCATAGTGTTGAAGCCGTTGCGCATTTTGGCCGGATCGTAACGCTGCAGAGTCTCGGCCAGATCGGCATAGCCGAAGCCCACGCTGCGGATTTCTTCGGCTGTCAGGTGACCAGGCGCATAGGTGATCTTGAAGCGTCCTTCGGAGGAGCCGTGGATCAGGTGGGCCGTGCCATGGGTCAGATCCTGCAGCACCGGTTCGCGCCGGTAGTGTTCCATGATCGCCGGTGTGCCGCTGTAGCCGAACTGGCGGATCAGGGCATCGACATCGGGCTGTTCGCCGAAACGCCGCAGACCGGGGGCAATTATCAGCAGCTCGCCACCATCGGCCATGGCCATGCGCGTACGATAGACGGCCTTGTTGGCAACCCAGGTGCTGTGAAACTCGTCGTCCTGCATGACGGCAACCACCTTTTTGAGTGGCTGCTCAACTATGGTGATGTTCTGACGGCGCGAGGCTTCGGCGCCCCGGAGGTAGGTCTCAAGGTTGTCGCCGGCATAGAAACCGGTATGTCGCAGCTCTCCCTGCTCGTCGTAGGCCATAACGACCTGCAGGTAGACATCGGGCAGGTGGCCGAGCAGCTCATCTTCGGCCTTGTTGTAACAGGCGCGCAGGGGTGTGATCAGACGTCCCAGATTGTTTTCGATACCGTAGGTGGCCGCCATCATGTGTGAGGCACAGATCGTGTCTTTGCCACCGAGACCTATGAAGTAGTTCTTGTTGTGGTTGGCAAAGCCCAGCACCTCGTGCGGCACGATATGGCCGACGTTGATGATCAGGTCCCACTCCTCCTCCATCAGCATGCGGTTGAGAGCCACGGGGATGGGCCAGTCGGCAATGCCGCCCGAGATTTCTCTGACAAAGCTGGCGGGTACTTCGCCGAGCTTCACCACGCCGTCGCGCCAGTCGTGAGCGTGGATCCGTTCCTCCGGCACATCGCCGTACATCCAGCGGTTCTGCTCCGGCGTGTGGGGTACATGCTGACCGAGGGTGGGGATCAGTTGCACATCGGCCGTTTTGGCAAACTCATGGTAGAGCGCGTTGGTGATCCAGCCGGATCCGCTGTGGGCGCGGGTGATATCAGGCGGCAGCAACAGGACGCGTCTGGGGTCGGCACAAATCCGCTGGCGGGCTTCGGCGGCCAATTGCCGGGTCAGTTCGAGCATGCGTTTGCGATTCAAAAAACCTTCTTCAATAATCCAGGGCATGTTTCTACCTCTCGTAGGCGTGGGATGACATGATACGGGTGTTAATTGTGGCAGGTTCTGCCGGTCGGGGCAACTCAAAATGCCGGTCAGCCGCTGGCGGAAGTGATAATACAGTCCTCCTCTGAGTATGGACCGGCTGTTTTCGTAGCCAGGATGCCAACCTTGCCGGGACGCTGCCTGATACGCAGTCCCGTCAGCCGTATGTTGCGTGCATGCCCCTGCAGCAGAACTTCGGCCTCACCGTCGGTGGCACAGTTTTCTTCCAGCAGGCAGTTTTCGAAAACATGGTCGCTGGAGGCGTGGGTTGGCGGCACGTCCATGAAGGCGATACCACAGCCGCCATTGCGGCGGATGGTGAGGCGTCGGTTGATATGACGGTCGTCGCGGGCCCAGATGAAGATTCCGGGACCGCGGTTGTTCTCAAAAATCGAATCCTCCAGAATACTGTCACGGACTCTCAGACAGTAAAAGAGACCGGATTCATGGCAACCACGGGCTGCGCAACCGGCAATCCGGTAGCGATTTGAGCCGCTGCCGGGATGAAAACCATTGCCCAGGCAATCCTCGGCGACACAGTCGAGCAGTGTCATGTCGTCGCAGGTTTGAAACGAAAAGCCATCGCCATTGAAATCGCGCGCCACGATCCGGCGGGCGGTGATGCGATCGGCACGGAGCGCATAAAAAGCACTGCCGCGACAGCCGTTAATATGGCCATTTTGGGCCGAACTGCCATCAAGGACCAGATCTTCGATGCCGGCGTCGGAGACATCCACCGCTTCGACAAGCGGGTGCAGGGTACTTACGCTGGCTGATTCATTGTAGTCCATGTTGTGGGTACGGGAAAAAAACCAGGTGTCTCCCTCCCGCCGGGTCAGGGTTCCGGTGGTGTCAGAAAAACCGCCGGATTTGGGAGAGGAAATCAGGATGCCGTCGCCGACTTTGAAGAGGTCGGGCTGATCGGTGATGATGTCGTTGTGACCAAAGCCGAGAATGCTGGCGACCTTTGCCCGGCGCATGGCAGTTTTGCGCAAAATGGTCTTCGGGCTGGTTCCCTGAACAGTCACGTTGTCGCGCAACTGCAGGGCATTATCCATCTGGAAAACTCCGGCTGAGACCCTGACAGTGCCACCTCCGAGTGTCGCGACATGATCGACGGCACTCTGCAAGTGTAATCGGGTAAAACCGCGTATATCACAATTGTCGTTTCCGACGGATATGATGGGTTGGCTGATTGTCATTGTGTTTTCTCGTGGCAGACAGGGGTGGAAAGCTGGTCCAGCACATGGCAAAACCTGAGAGTACTACAATCAGACGACATCTGAGAAGACACAACCCAAAAACCCAAAACTGCGAGAGATTTTGCACACCTATGCGCAAGTCCTTGCAATTGCGGTTCGTGAGGACACTCACCCTCCATGAAATGTTCACCCGATGGTTGATATTCAAAAATGGAGGGCTCATGGGGATATTTGCTCGAAAAATGACTTTTTATTGACACCGTGCCGAGCTTCAATTACCTTGGTGTTTACCAGTTTCCGGTCTGGATTGCAGTCGTTCTTGCTTATGCGGGTGCAGATCACACCTTGACACAGCGGCGAGGACCGTAAACAGAGTATGACGGTCGCACATATCAGTGTGCCAAATCACTAAGGGGGTTACCCATGAATCAGACGTTTCTGTTTAAGTTTTCCAGAGCTGTTGTTTTGGCGACAGCCGTTCTGCTTGGCTTTTCTGCCCGGGCGGACGACTCTATTGTACCAATGGACACTTCGACGGCTTGGGTGAGTGCCCAGAGTGGCGACTGGGATGACTCTATGACCTGGAGTCCGGAGGGAGTTCCGGCCGCAGGCGACAGTGTCTCTATTCTCAAGGATCACAAGGTAACGGTTCTTACCCAGACCGAACGGGTCGCTGACCTGGAGGTCAAGGCCAAGGGCACGCTCTCTTTTGACGGTTGGGACTCGCTGCTGCAGGCGGATACTGTGGCGATTTATGGCACGGTAACCCACGAGCCTAACACAGCGGACGAGCCTGACGAATATGGCGAGTGGATTCCGAATGCCCGTGTCAATATCGACTGTGCATCGTTGATGGTTGCCGCCGGTGGCATAATCAATGTCAACCAGATGGGCTATGGTCCAGAGTCCGGCCCCGGCGGAAGCGACAATACTGGTGTTGGAGCTGGTTACGGAGACAATTCCTACTACGCAACCGCCACAAGAGGGCTTGCATACGGTTCATACCTCGAACCGGTTGATCCCGGCAGCGGTGGTACAGCGGGATCTGGTGGTGGAGCCGTACGGATAAACGCAACGGGTGCCGTAGTGGTGGAGGGAATAATCACCTCCAATGGGGCCGGATCGCGCCATAATAGCTCCAGCAGTTCCGGCGGATCGGTTTATATAACTTGTGAAACCATTGCCGGCTCCGGCACGATCAGGGCCAACGGTGGTACCTATACGGGCAATCATCGCAATAATGCTGCAGGCGGTCGTATTGCCGTGATTTACGATGCAGAGGAGCAGAGCGAAATTGCACTGCCAGACCTGATTTTGTCCGTGGCAGCGAATCCCAGGGGAATCGGGACGCTTTATACAACCGACAACCAGTTTATCACACGTGCAGGTGGCGAAATCAGGCACACCGGCCAGTGGATGACGCCGGGACTCACCGAATGGAGTCCGGACAGCATCACGGCACAGAATGTTTGGTTCAAGTTTGTCAACCCGGGGATGGTTCTCAACATACCCGATGATATCACCGTCACGGGCTCGAACTTTTATCAGCACAAGCTGGAGTTTGTCGATGCTATCATCGAATGTGGCGGGGATATAAACGTCAGCAAAGCATCTCTCGGTGTCTTACGCTCCGATACACCTGTCAGACCCTTTAACAAAGTGGCAGTTGCCGGCGACATCATCCTGCAAAACTCGGCGACCATGAATTTCGAAGCAGGAGTAACCAATGCTGTCGCACCCGACAGCACTTTGTTTGTCGAGACGCAGAACCTGACACTGGGCGAAGGCTGCATCGTCTATCCGGTGGCTGAACCGGTCACCGGAGGCACGGTCAAGTTCCGCGTGACTAATCTGATACTGGCCGACACGGCCTCGATCAACGCCTCGAATCGTGGTTTTGGCGGAGGCGTGGACGGTCAGGATGGTTATGGTCCGGGTGGCGGCATGGCCAAGACTGGAAATATATCTACAGGCGGCGGTCACCATGGTGGCCGGGCAGGGACCGGCGGCGACCGGACTTATGGACTGGCACACTATCCTTATCAGCCCGGTAGTGGTGGAGCCAGCCACGATATCGATGTAACCGGCTCCATGGGAGGCGGTGCTATCATTATCGAGGCCCGCCAGCTAGTGGATATCGGTGGTGGAAAATTGCTCGCTGATGGTGAGAGGGGCTATCACGGCTCTACCTATGCCGGTGGATCCGGTGGGTCAGTGCTCGTCTCCTGCCGCTCTTTCCACGGCTCCGAGGGTGCTGTTGTCAGCGCCGATGGAGGTAATGGCAGTGGTGGTGGCGGCGGTGGTGGCGGACGCATCGCCATCTGGGAAAAAGTGCAGCAGCCCTTTATCAGGTTTTCGCTCAGTGATGGCGAAGAGTTGGCGGAGCTGGAAAACTATGCCGGCAGCGTGAGTGTTGCGCCCGGCACCAGCACAAGTGGAGGAACTGCACATCCGGGCACCATCATGTTCCTCGCGAGCAAACCGACCCAGACGCTGATTATTATCCAGTAAGAGAAAAAGGGGGGGCAAGTGTTACCTTGCCCCAG
>CAZMGQ010000004.1:0-20100 GCA_964565855.1 uncultured Lentisphaerales bacterium
GGATATCAAAGCGGGATTGAAAGTGGAGCTGGTATTGTTACTGGCATATTGCTGTTTCCCGACAGAAAAGACACTCACGGGCAATGGGAAAATCTCTGATTTTAAGGCTTGCACTCTTGTGCGCTTCCGGCTAAATTGATTCTTCATACAGAAACACCACAATGGCGTCGTAACCAAGCGAGGAAATAAATGAGCACCCCCAACCCCACTGCAGCAAATCCCGACAAGCAAGGTTTCTTCGGCAAATATGGCGGCATGTTCCTGCCACCGCAGCTTGAAAAACCTTTCTCCGAAATTATTGACGCCTACTACCGTATTGCAAGCGATGCCGCTTTCATCGCCGAGCTGCGCCTGATCCGCAAACATTACCAGGGACGACCGACGCCGGTTTACCATGCCCGTACGCTCTCCCTGAAAAACGGCGGAGCGCAGATTTATCTCAAACGCGAAGACCTCAACCATACCGGTGCCCACAAGATCAACCACTGTATGGGCGAAGGGCTGCTGGCCAAGTATATGGGCAAAAAGAAGCTGATTGCCGAAACCGGTGCCGGTCAGCACGGTGTGGCCCTGGCCACGGCTGCCGCCTACTTCGGGCTCGAATGTGAGATCCACATGGGCGAGGTGGACATCGTCAAACAGGCTCCCAACGTCAGCCGCATGCGACTGCTGGGTGCCAAGGTAGTACCGGTATCTTTCGGGCTGAAGACGCTCAAGGAAGCGGTTGACTCGGCTTTTCAGGCCTATCTGGAAGACTACGAAAACTCGATCTACTGTATCGGGTCGGTGGTTGGTCCTCATCCCTTCCCGATGCTCGTGCGCGACTTCCAGCGTGTCGTGGGTATCGAGGCTCGCGAGCAGTTCTATGACATGACCGGCAACCTGCCCGACGCCCTCTGTGCCTGTGTCGGCGGCGGCTCAAATGCCATGGGACTCTTTGCGGCGTTCCTGAATGATCCCTGCAAAATCTACGGCGTGGAGCCGCTAGGGCGTGGCCCGGAGGTCGGCGATCATGCCGCCACCATGACTTACGGCACCGAGGGCATTATCCATGGCTTCAAGTGCTATCTGCTGCAGGATCAGGACGGCAACCCCGCCCCGGTTTACTCCTGTGCCAGTGGTCTCGATTACCCCGGTGTGGGGCCCGAACACTGTCAGTTGAAAGACACCGGCCGGGTGGATTACGTGACCTGCTCCGATGATGAATGTCGTGATGCTTTCTTCCGCCTCTGTCGCGACGAAGGCATCATCCCCGCCATCGAGAGCGCCCACGCCCTTGCCTATGCCATGAAGCTGGCCCGCGAGATGGAGACCGGTGCGATCCTCGTCAACCTCAGCGGACGTGGCGACAAGGACCTCGATTACGTGATCGAAAACTGGGGCACCGGCGACAACTGAGCGGCCCCGCAAGCCGTGGGAGAGACGGCTGTCATGTCGTCCTGAGGGCAAGGTGACACTTGCCCCTCCCGCCAGGCAGTGTGAGATCTGTTTCACTGGCTTTAACCGCCGTATCAGGGCGGGCAAGGTGACACTTGCCCCTCCCGTTCAGCGGTGCCTTGCCTGTTTCATTGGCCTTCGGTCGGGCGGACGTTGCGTGGCGGCCTGCCGAAGGTCTCTTCCAGTTCGGCCCAGAAGAGACCCAGCCGGATGGTTACCAGCGTCATGATCGCGGCTACCAGTATCGCCGTGACTCCCATCATGTAGCCGGGCATGGCAAATTGCAGCGAGATAAAGAGTGTGCTTACCAGTGTTGCCAGGTTGACCGCCTGGCCTGCCAGTATGGCATTGGGACGGCGGTGCCAGGCCGCCAGGCCCTCGGCATGACCGCGCAAGGACTGTGAAATCGGCAGCAGAGTCATCAGCAGCATGGCCCGCATCGCCAGAGGAATATCCGTCAGCGGCAGATTTTGAATCTTGTTGAAATACCAGAGGGCTACCGGAGGATACTGCACCAGCAGCACAATTCCGGCCAGGCCACAGCCGGCCCAGAGGCTGAACCAGAGAGTGCGGTTGTCCCGCTCGTACTGAGGCGGAAAAGCCAGCGAAACGGCCTGCATCCGCATGGCTGCGACACTGATCGGACTGACCAGCCCCATCGTGACATAGTGAATTGCCAGCATTCGTTCGGCCTCTGTGGCTCGCATGATAAAAGCCCCCACCATAAACGAGGCAGCCGAGAGCAGGACGCCGCCGAATGAAAGCGGCAATGTGAAGGCAAACTGAGTCTTGAGACCGGCCTCGGCCTCCTCACGGAAGGGCAGACGGGCAATATAGGGGCGGGCCAGGCGCCGGATCAGAAACAGTTCGAGTACAACTGGTCCGGTCAGGGCCAGTACTCCCACCTTATAGCCGACCCATCCGAAACTGACGAAAAACCGTGCAATCAGAGCAGTGACGATAATCCGTGAGAGTGTCGCCATGTTGGCAGATCCGCTGGCCCTGGCATTGTAGAGCACCGCCAGCCCCGGCGAGCGCATTATGAAAAGCACCTGCAGCGGACTGCAGAGCAGCAACACATTGCGTGCAATAGTTTGCATTTCCGGTGCCAGTCCCAGAAGATCGCGAAAAATCAGGCCATCAAAAGGCGGCACACAGGCCAGCAACTGCAGCAGCAAGAGACCCGTCGCCATGCGGTTGATCAGGCGCTGGTACTGCAGAAAGCCTGCCGTATCCCGTCCGAAAACCATGCCGGTGGTCAGGATACCGCCGGCCATGGCCGCGATCAGAAACATGACGGCCTGTCCCTGGGCAAAAGCAGCCAGGTCAAGCACACCCCTCCCGCCACGGGTAACAACAGTGGCTACGAGGGGGTAAGTCAGGCTCTGCGAAGCGCCTTGTAGTGCCAGAGGTACAAAAAATTTTGTCGCCAGCCAAGGCGTAAAATCCGGCTGAACGTTTTTTGAGTCAGGTTGCAATCTGCCAGCTCCAGTCAAAATTCATTGTTTGCAAAAAATCGCCTCTCCACCCGTAAAAAGTCCTGCTAAACCGACACCCAGTTCTGGTGTACTGCCACCAGCCAGACGGCCAGCAGGAAGAGCCAGAGGACAACGCCATGGACGACGGGTCTGATGCCGGTTTCGCGCAGCTTGTCGAGGCTCACGTTGGAGCCGATGACAAAGAGCGTCATCACCATCAGATACTTGGAAGCTTCGGCCAGTTTTTCACCGGCGGGGCGGAGAGCGGGAAACCAGGCAACCAGACCGGCCGCGATGAGAAAGGTCGGGATGAACCAGGGGACAGATATTTTTGCCCGGCCTGAACCTGCATCTTTCTGTCCGCTGAAAAGAGAAACAGCGAGAGCCACCGGCACGATCCAGAGAGCACGTGCCAGCTTGACTGTGGTGCCGACCGCAAGTGCCCGGTCGCCATACTGCAGCGAGGCTCCGACAACTGAACTCGTATCGTGGATGGCTACCGCGGCCCAGAGGCCGAACTGTTCCTGACTGAAACCCAGACTGTGACCGATGGCCGGAAAGATCAGCAGGGCAACGGCATTCAGCACAAAGACCACCGAGGTGGCAATGGCGACATGGTGCGGCCTGGCCCGCAGCACCGGCGCCACGGCTGCGATGGCACTACCACCACAGATCGCCGTGCCGGAACAAATCAACAGACAGGGATCACGCTCCAGCCCGAGCCGTCGGCCGACCCACAATCCCACGACAAAAGCCAGCAGGATGCCGCTGAAGGTATAACCCAACCCCTGGCCTCCCATCTGCAGGACCTGCCGCAGATTCAACCCGAAGCCCATCAGGACAATGGCCGCTCCCAGCATGGGCGAGGTCAGCCGGGCGGTATGACGCTGGAATGGGTTGCCCCAGATCACAGCGAAGAGCAGGCCCGCTACAACCGCTGCGCCGGAACTGTGGTTGCGTACAGCCGGCAAGAGCCAGGGCAGGCAAAATGAAGCACCACACAGCAGCAGGTACAATGCACTTTTGAGCGGTGCTTTTTCAGCAGACATTTTCATCGCGCATCATCGTTCAGCAACGAATCAGACCATGCGATCCGCATGCAGGGTGCCACTCTCGAGATGCGAAGTGTCGCCCCGCAGCACCAGCTCGGGAACGCCGTCGGTACGGACGATCTTGATCAGGGCACAGAGCCCCGGCTTGACCGGGGCATATCCACCCATGATTCCGGTGGCGGCACCGCCAACCGAATGACCGTGCCCGATCAGCAGGATGTTTTCATCACTGTAGCTGTCGGCCAGCAGACGGGCTGCCCGACCGGCACGTCTGCTGGCAATGCCGCTGTCTTCGGGGAAACCAACCTCAATCAGCGAACGGTAGCTGAGATTTATCCGTGGATATTCACGTTGTGCCTCGGCTGGTGTCATCAAAGATGGCTGAGTCAGAAACCAGTCGGCATTGAGCCATTCGCTCAGCCCCGGCTCGATCCCGACCTGCAAGTCGAGCGCTTCGGCAATGTAGTGCGCCGTCTGGATCGTACGCAGAAACGGTGAGGCGAAAATCCGGCTGATTCCTTCGCCCTTCAGCCGTTCACCGGTCTGCTGTGCCTGGATCACGCCATCGTCGGAGATGGGTGGATCGTCTCCACGATAGCTCCGGTCGACAAAGTCCAGCCGGTTGGCATGACGGCAGATCCAGACAACCTGTTTTTTCTTACTCACTTTCAACCCCTACACTTTCTGGCTGCCACCGTCCCAGCGCAGTTCGGAGCCCTGTGGCAGCTTCACGCGCGAAGGCACGTCGGGTGGTGTGCTGACAGTGCCACTCCATGCTTTGCCGTCACGCTGCAAATCGACTTCGATCCAGCCCTGTGGATGTACCACTTTGGCTTGCAGTTTGTCGAGTGGACCCGGTTGCGGCACAATATCAATGGCGGCAAAACCGGGGCTGGCGGGACGGATGCCGCAGAAGCTGGCATAGGCATGGTACATCGGGTGGGCGCCCCAGGCGTGGCAGTCCGAGCGGGTCGGCTCGGGCGACTCCACCACCGTCCGCATTCCCTGACCGGGCAGGTCGAACCAGAGCTGCAGTCGCTCGTAAATCTCCTGCGGCAGTTTCATGCGGTAGAGGGTTTCGAAGAGATAGTAGCGGTAATAGACCGTGGCACGGCTGAGATCCGGTGCCGTGACGAGCGACTTGACCAGAGCCCGCTGGTCGCGCCCGGGCAGGCTCTCGCCGAGAATGGCCATACACTGGGCGTGCTCGGTATAGAGGCTGTGCTCGCGGTCTTCGGCAAACAGGTTGCGTTTGGCATCCCAGAAAACCTCCCGACAGGCGGCGGCAATCTTTTTGGCTGTGTCGCGGTTGCGACGTGCCAGCAGCGGCTCGCCCACCTGCTCTTCCAGTTCGGCCGCCAGCTTGAGGGTCCAGACCAGGTGCAGGTTGTGGGCGGCACTGCTGCCGCTGATCGCCGATGGCGGCATGCCGCTGGTCCAGCCCGGCACCCAATCGAGAAAGTTCCAGCCGAGCGGCGCCACCAGCAGACCTTCGTCATTGATGCACTCGCGAAACGCCTCCAGCACTGCCCGGACTCCCGGCATGCGAGCCCGTACATAAGCCGGATCGTCCCGCCACATGGAGAAGTCATGCACCATCTGAATCCACCAGAGGGAGAAAGGCGGAATGATCTGCTTCACCCGGGTCGGACAGCGTGCCATCGTAAAACCGGCCTCGGAGCGCGAACGGTCGAACAGCTCCAGCGCTTTGCGCGGCAGCCGGTCGTCGCGGGTGGTGGCATAGGTGGTCAGGATTTCTAGCCTCGTATCGCCCGCATACATCAACTGCTCATAGTAGGGACAGTCCATGTATGACTCGTGCGAACACATCTCGAGCACCCGCTTCGAGAGACGGAAGACGTCATTCCAGCGTGGATCGGAGCAACTGAAGCGCGACTCGAACTTGTGCGGATAATGTGTTTCGCGCAATGCCAGCCCGTCGATCACCAGCCCTTCCGTACGAGTCTGGATTTCGATCTGCAAATAACGTCCGGCCTCCCACCAGAGCGGTTCGAAGCAGCGGCCGTCACTGCCGTCACAGATGACCCGATCAGACATGCCGCGGAAGTACTTGCCTTCGATTTCGTCGCGGTTGCCTTTGACAAAACCGGCTTCTTCCTCAAAGAGTGACTCGGCCCAGTTGAGCCGCACTTCGGCACCACGTCCGCCACTGAAAAAGAGTTGTGGCCAGGCACAGTAGTAGTTGTCGAGATCAATCAGGACACGCAATCTTGTGCGGGCCGGGATCTTGACCTTGCCCTTACCCCGCAACATGGCTGTCCAGTCCTTGACGGCTGCGGCGTCGTTGGCCTCCGCCAGGATTCTGACCGTCTCAAGATCAATTTTGGCTTGCGCTTTTTCGACATGCCGCACCAGGCCGGGCATGTGTGTCTTCTCAATCATCGCCGGCAGGATCGAGGGACGCAGCAGCCACTGGACCGGTTGTTCGTCACCGGCAGCCCGGAAGCAGGCCGGTGCCACTGTCTCAACAGCGCCCCAACTGTCACCTGTGCCCTTTTCAAAGTCCCAGTTATGGCGACGGCTGTCGAGCAGAGTCCGTCCGCCGACCGACCAGAAGGCATGTTTGATTTCGGGCAGATAAAAATCGTATCCCTTGAGCTCGCAGGCCTGCCATTCGGCCACACCGGTATCCAGCCGTTCAGTCCAGACGCCCTCGGCGTGCAGCAAAAAGGCCGACTGTGCGGTTGAGTGGCCGAAGTGCGCCATCCGGTCGAAACCGGTCCACCAGACACGCGCCACCAGCATATATTGTCCTTTGGGCAACGTCAGGTCATAAGTCTCATAAAACCAGTTGGCAGGATCTCCCCGCTCGCTGCCCCAGGCAATCCGTTCGCCGTTCAGGTAAAGATCGTAGCGCTGATCGGCCGTCACATGCATACGGATGACAGACTTGCGCGCCACTTCAAACTCGCGCCGGAAGGCCCAGACCACCGGCCGGTCGCTCTTGCTACCCTTGCCGGCAATCCATTGGGCCGGCCAGGGATGCACCTGATGAGTGAATTTTTCGAGACTCAAACCGGGGTCTTCTTGAATGTGAACACGACGGCATTTTATCATCTTTTGACTCGCATCTGTGGTTGGATTTGAAAGATCACACGGAAACCGACATCGTCGGATCGAAAATCTGTCGGCAGGGCATCGCGCACCTGAGGGTGACAGTCCTCAATAGCACTGCGGAAACCGCCACCCCGCACGACGCGCAACGTTGGGTCGGCAGGCGTGCCTCCGCGATACGGTGCATAAGTCGCAGCGCACCATTCGCGGACATTGCCGAGCATGTTCAGCAGGCCGAGCACATTGGGCGTGCCAGCTCCAGCCGCTCTTATCCGGCTGGCGCTCTCCGGCAAACAGTGGATATCCCCTGCTCCGTTACCGATTGCAGCAACCTGTCCCGCTGCCAGAGCGGCAAATTCCCACTCCCCCTCGGTGGGCAGTCGCATCCGGGCATCGGAAATCAGGTTGCCCAGCCTACGGGCGAACTCATTGGCCTCCTCCCACGTCATGCCGGTGCGCGGCAGGGTGGCATCTTCGTCGGCAGGTATCGCCTGCCCCAGTACGGCTGCCCATTCGGCATGCGAAACCTCCCGCTCAGCCATCCAGAAACCCTGTGGCACTGTCTCGACTCTGACATCGGGAAATTCGCCGACGAAGCGCGGATCGGTCATCACAAAACGACCGCCCGGCACCCAGACAAAGTTCATATCGACCCCCTGTGGCAGCACCACACTGCAACGTTGACCGGGTCTGGCAAAACGGGGCGGCGGCAACAACACCGGCTCGATCTCGCCCAGATCTTCGGTCGGGTGAGCGACGCGCAGCTCCAGCGACGAGGGCTGAAAGCCCGGCAGGCGCACCTCCAGCCGATGCGGCACAAAGGGCGGCAGGCGGATCTCCTGTCCGGCAAATCCCAGCCGCTCACCGGGCAGGCCGGCCGTGCGATTCCAGATTTCGGCCATGGCAGGAATTTCGACAAAACGCACCCTGGCCGGTTGTGGGTGCACAGCAAAACGAAGCTCAGCGATACCATCCCCGGCTGGCACAACCGCCTCCAGCTCCTGAAAAGGCGGTTCGACATCGTAAAGATCAACCCGCAAGGTGACCGGACCGGCACCGAGAGCAGCACGCTCGAAGGGGCGCTCCAGGTTTTCCAGCGGCAGAATGCTACCGTCCGCCAGGTGCAGGTGTTTGATAACATGAGGCAGCGCATAGTCGCCCACGGCGGTTGACTTGAGCGCCAGCCGCACAAAACGCGCCTCTTCCTGCGGCAGTTCGGGGACCTGCTCGACCGGTTCCTCCGTAACAGCCACCTGGGGCAGCTCGGGTTCTTTCTCTTCGACAAGAGTTTCTTCGGCCGCCGTGTCTCCGGCAACAGTCGCCTCAACTACCTCTGCCAATTCAGTCACCACTGGCGCCGGCTCTGCAATCGCTTCGACCGTTTCGGCTTCAGCGGCGGTCTCCGTTGCGGGACTTTCCGGTGCCTCTATCGCTGCTACGACCGCCGCAACTTCGGCTTCTGGAACCACCCCAATCTCGTCCTGGGCATCAGGTGTCTGCACCGCCTCTTCGGACAGCACTTCAGCCTGTGCCACAGTCGCCTCCGGGATAATCGTTTCTGCTGCAACCGCCGTCACCGGATGACGGCTCAGCTTCACCATTTGATTGGTTGCCGCGCCACCCAGTCCGAGGCGTTTCGACCAGCTCTCACAGTCGGGATGTGTAATGTTGACTTCATAAAAATCTGCTCGCAGCGGTACGAATACCGGCTGATCCTGCACAGAAAATGCGGTAATAATCCCCTGCGGACTTTCGATACTTACCGTGGCACCCGGCGGCTCCACCTTCCAGCTTACTTCGGCGATTTTGGAGGGCAACTCCTCATCATCACCAGTCTGGAACGGCGGCGGGGGCAATGCCGCAGCTCTCGCTGTTTTGCTGCCTGCAGAGTCCAGTGCTGCTCCGCTGCCGGTAGCTTCGGTGTAACTCTCACCGCGCCGACAACCGGCAAACAAAAACAGCAATGCCAGCGACAGACAGGTCGCTCCGCCAAACCAACGCCATTTCATGCCATGCTCTCCTTCCGGTGCCAACACCGTCGCGCCGCATAACCAGCCACCGCCAGCGCCGATACCACATTCAGGGAATTCTTGCGGCCATACATCGGAATCTGCAACAGGTAGTCGGCAGATTGCAGTATATCATAGTCGAGCCCGAAACGCTCGTTGCCCAGAATAAGCGCACAGGGGAACACAAACTCATGCTCTTCCACTGTGGCGGCTCTGTCGGCGGTCTCCAGCGCATAAATGGTCTGTCCCTCATCTTTAAGTCGGGCCAGCGCATCGCGCAGACTGTGCCAATGCTGCCAGTTCACACTTTTCTCGGCCCCCAGTGCCGCACGGGTCACCTGCGGATGTTCCGGCGTGGCACTGTAGCCACACAGCCACAAGGCGGAAGCTCCCATGGCGTCGGCAGTACGGAAAATCCCGCCGATGTTGAATGCCGATCGCAGGTTATCGACCACCACTGTCAGAGGAAAAGTCGCCGCCTCCTGCTCCTGGTCACTGCTCCGCACGCCCATCGTGGCATCGTCCATTCGCTGCCGCGAGGCAACCCGCTCGACCGGCACCAGCACGTTCAGTAATTCCCGCTCCGAAATATCATCGCGAATCAGCCCGGCGAGTTGACGCAAACGCGATATTCTACTTTTCTCCAGCATGGTGCGACAGGAACGCAATTTCCTGAGACGGACAGACTGATCGTCCCAGTTCAGCTCCACCAGCCGCAGGGCATCCTGCGCCAGTAGCCATTCGCGTACTTCCTGTCTTTCGTTTGTCGCCATACTTTCAACTGATTGCATCACCGGGGCGGGAGTTTTTATCTGGCACGAGCAACGTCATGTCGTCGCCTTCACCCGCCGCGAGCAACATGCCTTCGGAGACACCGAAGCGCATTTTGCGCGGTGCGAGATTAGCCACCATCACTACATCCCGCCCCACCAGTACTGTCGGGTCGGGATAAGCAACCCGGATGCCGGCCAGCACCTGACGCTCGCCCAGCGAGCCCAGCGAAACCTGCAAGCGCAGGAGTTTGTCGGCCCCCTTGATCGTTTCCGCTGCCAGGATACGTGCCACCCGCAGATCAATCTTGCAGAAGGCATCGAAGTCGATCGTTTCTCCCAGCTCCTTCGACGGTTCTGCTGCCTCGTCCGCCGCCGCCTCCGCGGACTGGGTGATTGGCGGCGCACTGCGCGAAGCCTCGACCATCTTTTCGACCTGTGCCGCATCGACCCGCTCGGCCAGATACTCATAGGGTGCAACTGCCTGATTTTCGAGCACCGTCTGCACCGAATCCCACGTGTAGGGGCCTTCGACGAAGAGTGCCTCGACACGTTTCACATAGGCTGGCAGAACCGGCTTGAGGTAAACCGCCAGGATCCGGAAAAGGTTGAGCGTGGCCGTCAGGGTGGCACGCGCCTCTTCGGGGGCGGTCTTGATCGAGAGCCAGGGGGCCGCCTCGTCGAAGTAGCGGTTGGCCCGGTCGGCGATTTCGCGGACCTCGATCAGCACCCGCACAAAGTCACGCGCCTCGTAATGCTTGGCAATTACTTCGCTGCGGCTCCGGGCATATTCCACCACCGCCTGTCCCGCCTCATCCAACTTACCCATCCGGCCATCCAGCCGCTTGTGCAGCATCTGGGCTCCGCGCGAAGCCAGGTTGGTAATCTTGCCGACCAGCTCCGAGTTTACGCGCTGGACAAAGTCCTCCAGATTGAGGTCGATATCCTCGGTCGTCGAGTTGAGTTTGCAGGCATAGTAGAAGCGCAGATACATCGGATCGAGATGGTCGAGATAAGTCCGCGCATTGATGAAGGTGCCCTTGGACTTGCTCATCTTCTCGCCATTGACCGTCAGGAAGCCATGCACAAAAACCTGATCGGGCCCCAGGAAGTCAGCCGCCTTGAGCATCGCCGGCCAGAAGAGACAGTGGAAGCGTACGATATCCTTGCCGATAAAGTGGTAGCGTTCGGTGGCGGGATTGTTCCAGTAATCGTCAAAGTCGTGTCCCTGTGCATCGCACCAGTTCTTGAGCGAGGCCAGATAGCCCACCGGCGCATCGACCCAGACGTAGAAATATTTGTCGGGGTAGCCGGGAATTTCGAAACCGAAATAAGGTGCCTCGCGCGAAATTGCCCAGGGCCGCAGCGGCTCACCGAACCATTCGAGCAGCTTGTTGGCCACATCGCGCGCCGTATGCTGCGGCACCCATTCGCGCAGATATTCGTGAAAATGCTCCAGCTCGAAGAAAAGCTGCTTGCTCACCCTGAGTACCGGCTCGCGGCCACAGAGATTGCAGGCGGCATCCTTCATCTCCGTCGAGGCATAAGTCGCGCCACAGGCATCGCAGGAGTCGCCATACTGGTCGGTAGCGTCACAGTGCGGACAGGTTCCCCGGACAAACCGGTCCGGCAGGAACATTTTGTCATGCTCACAGTAAAACTGCGGCACATCACGCTCGCTGACATGGCCGCCCTGCTGCATCGCGGCAAAAATCTGCTCACAAAAAGCGCGGTTTTCCGGTGAGTGAGTCGTGTAAAACTTGTCGAATTCAACTTCGAAATCATCGAAATCCCTGACATGCTCCGCATAGCTGCGTTCGAGCAGCTCCTCCGGGGTGATGCCCTCGCTGCGCGACCGGATCATCACCGGTGTCCCATGCGTATCATCGGCACAGACATAGACACACTCGTGCCCCCGCATCTTCTGGAAACGGACCCAGAAATCAGTCTGCAAGTACTCGACCAGATGCCCGATATGGATATCTCCATTGGCATAGGGTAAGGCGGATGTGACAACAATACGACGGCTACTCATGCAAAACTCCCATTCTCCGCCATAATTTACAGTCGCGGAAAACATAATCCGTCATTATAGCGTAACTTGAACCCCCTTCCAAGCATCAAGCCGCAACCACAAAAATGCGATAGAAATAAACCACTGACTACATGGATCATAAGGATGAAAATTGTATCACAGGCATTCCTGCCTGTTCGGGCAAGCCATGAATCAGCCCATTCGGGAGATACCGGCCTTGCAAAAAAACTCTCGACAACCGTAAAAAAACAGGCGACTCTGACGTGTAGAGACAGAGGCAATACTCGCACAAGAGCTGAGGTACGCATAATTATGGAGGCAGTCGTGAAAAGAGCAGTGGCAATCGCATTGGTATCATTCGCAGTTTCAGGAAGCAGGTGTGATACACCACCTGCTACGGATGCCCCGACAGATGCCCCGCAGGATCTGCACCTCTTCCTGCTGATCGGGCAATCCAACATGGCTGGACGCGGCAATATGCTACCGGCTGACAAGGAGCCTGTTATCGACGGGTTTATGCTGGATGAGAATGATCAATGGGTGCCAGTCCGTAACCCCATACACTTTGATAAACCCCATGTAACTGGAGTAGGCCCCGGTTATGAGTTTTTGCGCCTCTATCTCAAACGTCACCCCGGTGTAAAAGTTGGCCTGATTCCATGTGCATTTGGAGGTACTTCCATAAATCAGTGGCGCGTCGGCGGCAAGCTTTACACCACTGCTGTGCGTCGTGCCAAGGCAGCCATGGCAAACGGCAAACTGAAGGGGATTTTGTGGCATCAGGGCGAAGCTGATGCCAAGCCTGAACGCCTGGATACCTATCCGGCACTTTTCCAGACTATGATCTCGCAACTGCGCCAAGATCTCGACACACCGGATATGCCGTTGGTCATCGGTGAGCTGGGCCAATTTAATGAACAGTATATCGAGTTTAACAAGCTTTTCCCTGAGATCGTCAAACTGGTGCCGAACTCCATCTGTGTCAGTGCAGACGGATTGGAAAGCAAGCGCGATAAAATACACTTCAGCCGGGCAGCACAGCTTATTCTTGGTGAGCGTTATTTCACTGCCTGGACAGAGCTCACTGGTGTTGCAGATTGATTTGGGAATTACTGTGAAGGCAGTGGCAGGTGTGCTCTGAGGAGATAGCCTTTTCAAAAAAGCTCCTTGACAGTCATAAAAATACAGATAATCCTATTTCCGTGTCTTGGCATGGCCTTAGGGGAGCTTGGCTCTCTGACGAGGTAATCACCTTTGTGGACCCTATATCTGCTCTGGAATTGGGAGGTAACAATGAAGGCTTTTTTGTCTGGTTGGTCTGTCTTTATCTTGATTCTCACCACCACTTATGGTGCCACAATCCATGTCGATGCAAACGCTGCTGATGGCGGCGACGGGTCTGCAGAACTGCCTTTCAAACTTTTTGGCAATGGTCTGAATGTGGCCGATAATGACGATACGATCCTCGTGCGAGGTGGCGAAGGCCAGATTTACGATGACTATCCCTACAATATCTGGCAGACAAATCTCAGTGTAGCGGCCACCGGCTCCGGCAAACCGCTTTTCCAGGTTACCGGTGCTTCGGTAGTTGTCAATACGGGTGTCTTCAATGTCTCGGCACCGCAATTTAAAATGACAGGGCTGCAGTTTTACGGAAACAGTGCAGCCTGCGGCAACGAAAATAGTGCCATGATCTGGTTGACTGATACTGCCGGTGACGCGATTTTTGACAGCAACCATTTTGAATGGGACACCTCAAACACTATCAAAATGGGCTCTGCCATCCGTGTCGCCGATGGGGCTGACAATGTGGTTGTTCGCGACAATATCGTAAAAAACTTCCGTTATCAGTATTCCAACAATGCTGTTTTTTCACTGAAAAACTATGCCGTTGTGGTCGGCAATCTCTTTGCCAATACCCAGACCGCTGTAACTCTGGGCTCCTACTGTCAGGTGGTCAGCAACACCGTCATCAACTCCAACTGCGAAAATGGGTCACTCAGCCGTGGTGGCTATGGCAGCGGCAAATCGGCTACCGTTGCGTACAACGTCATCTATCAGAACAACGGAAAGGTCAACCCGGTAATCCAGAAAAATCGCGAGAGCTTCGGCACCGCCAGTTCCATGGCACCGCCGACACGAATCTTCAACAATACCGTGGCAGGCGCATCGAGTTTGATCAGGTGCGATCGGAGTGACGTGCATAGTTCAACATGGGAACCTCTGATCGTCAACAATATCGCCTACTGTACATCCACAAATATTGTGGATGTATCGACGATCATCGATGAGCGAAACTATGATGGGCAAACTGTCTTCGGCCCCGGCACGATCATCCAGAACAATCTCCTGATCAGTGACTTGGGCGTGATTTTCGAAGAACGCGTGACACCGCTCTGTGCCGACAACGTCTTCAACAACAGCGATCATCGGGTAACCTTTCTGGAGACGGAGAATTATCACTCGGAAAAATATTTTGTTCCGGGTGAAGCGGATCTTGCCCATATCAATGCCGGCTATGGTACGCCGGAAAATGGCTACGCTACCTGGATCGGTGCCAGGCCCGGCTATACCTCACCCGGTACGATTTTGATGATTTATTAAAACGGGGCAGAAGTAAGAGAAGGCAAATGTCCCCATGAGCTGTAAGGGCAAAGAAAATTGCATATTTCAGAAACAGAAAAGAGATAGCCCTCGCAGTTTCGGGTGGTTTACAGGATTTGCAGTTATTTGTAAACAACTGTAGAATGTTGCCCAGAGTTCTGGATGTGGTTCTGTGCGGCAGGGTTCGTTTGGCAGCACAAACGGTGCCCCTTTCGACAGCAATTGCTTTTGGACGGTATTGTTGTCAAACAACAGACGGCAGACACGAACCGGTTGGCAATCGAACGTGAATGCTAAAATTTAGGAGTAAAAATGAATCGCAAGCTCAAAGCTCTCGCGCTTACTACCTGTACAATGCTGGCTTTACAGTCGTTCGCACTGACTTGGACGAGCCCCAATCAGCCCGATGAAAACACGATCGCACTTTTCCGTTTCGACGAGGGCGAGGGAAACGTGACCCGTTCGACGGATGGAGAGATCATCTTCAACCTTTCCAACTACGCAGAGTGGGAAGCCGGCCCCGGCTGGATGCAATCGCCCGAAGGTGCATATCTCCGTGGCACTGAGGATATCGGTGATAAAGATTACGCGGCTGAATCCGCCAGGCAAAATGTCATGGATTGGAGCTTGCCAGCCATTACCGTCAGCTTCTGGTTCAAAGACAATGTCAAACGGGAGCAGGAAAATAAAATTGTTAACATGTCTTACAAAGATTGGCGCGGGAAACAGATGTGGTTTGGCTATCGGCCAGGCTGGGGATCTTCTGCCAGTCGGCTCCTGTTTGCTGGAACAGGCCTGGCAGATAACTATTGGGATTGGCAGCTTCTTACGGACGGTGACTGGCATCATATCGCCTGGGTTAGTGTGCGCAATGAAACAGGCCGGACAACGCTGAAGTACTTTATCGATAATGTTCAGAAGAAGTTCACCGTTGAAGGAGATCAGGTTGACAGCATCACCTTTACACCGGCAGATACGTCGGCAGTGACAGAATTCTGGAACCTGCTGCACGGTTGTGCTGGATGTATCGACGAACTCCTGATTCAAGGCTCCGAAATCACCGACTTTTCCAACGGCTACAACTCTGTTGACATGACAACCCTGATCACGATCCGCTGACACCAGCAGGCTGTCCGAGCCGATATCTGAAGTTGCAGCCCGAATCTACAAGCATCCCCCGGAGGCACCCATGTCCAAAAATAATTCAGCCCTTATTTTCTCACTGCTGCTGCTCGCTTCCAGCCTCTGTGCCAAACCGCTCGGCGGACGCGAAGATGTAAAGCTTTTCCCGCTCCCGCCAGAGATGGAAGGCCAGTTTGCCCTGCACCTGCCACAGTATGCAGGCCAGGTCAAACAACTGCTGCTGCTCGACAACCGCCGGCTGATCATCGCAGTTTACGACGTGCCGGAAGTTGTCGCCCGCATGGATCAGATGGCGGAAGGCCAGCTCGTCAAGGCGGAGGTGGATTTCCGTGAGAGTCAGGCGGCCGGTCGTCCCAGGTGGGACCTCTACCGTCTGCCGGGACAGTTGCGCGACAAGTTTCTCGCCGCTGCACGTCTCGAACTCGACGAACAGGCACTCGAAAAAACGGACACCTTTAAAATCATCAGCGGCAAGGACGAAAGCTATCGCACGGCCCGTACTCCGGCCCGTGTCACCCGCACCTTTGTCTCGCTGGGAGCCGGACGTATTCCCGGGGCTCACGCTGTGGACTATGCTCATTATTGCATTCTCGAACTCCCCGAACCGCTCCAGAACGGAAACAGCTACAGCATCTCTGTCGGCGATCGCGGCAAGGTGGATTTCGACTACGATGAAATGCGCCTCATTTCACGGGCGATCAAGGTCAACCAGGCCGGCTATCTTTCCACCTTGAACAACAAGTACGCCTACCTCGGAGCCTACGGTTACGAGTTGGGAGCACTGGAGTTCCCCCAGGCCGAAACTTTTTCTGTAGTCGATGTTGCGACCGGTAAAAGCGTACTGCAAGGACCTGTCAAACTGCGCGAAAGCAATCCACGCTTTGCCACCACCGACAAGGAGCCGGATCCCGCCAAGCGTCCCTTCATGTTTGGTGAAAACATCTATGAACTCGATTTGTCCGGCCTGAAAGCCGAAGGGGTATTCTTCATCACCATCCCCGGTGTCGGACGCTCCTGGCCCTTCCGCCACGGTCCCGATGCATTGGGAGAAGCTTTTTACACCATCACCCGCGGACTCTATCACCAGCGTGCCGCTACAGCCCTGGAGGCTCCCTGGACCGCCTGGACCCGACCCAAGTCAACCATGCACGACACGATTTACGAAAGCCAGCACGTCGCCTTCCCCGTACATGCCGAAGGGCCGCGTGGCTACCAGATTTTCGATGTCTATGGTGCGACAATTGATCGCGAACAGGTTACACACGACGTAATCGGCGGCTGGTACGATGCCGCCGACTGGGACCGCAACCAACTGCACTACGTCGTCGTTTTCGACCTGCTGAACGCTTACGAAATGGCTCCTGCCGCCTTTACCGACGGTCAGTTGCACCTGCCCGAATCCGGCAACGGTGTACCGGATCTGCTCGACGAGGTTCGCTGGGGTCTCGAGTGCTGGCGGCGCAGTCAGAACGCTGCCGGGGGAGTTTCGGGTTTCATCGAAACCAGCACCCATCCTTCATATAATGACCCGAAGCATCCCTACGCCTTTTCACGCCGTACACGCTGGAACTCGCTGATGTTTGCCGCCGCAGCCGCCCAGTATGCCAGGCTGGTGCGGCCTTTCAATGCCGACAGCGCTACGCTTTACGCCGACAGCGCCCGGCGTGCCTGGGAGTATGGTATCGATCCCGCCAACTCGCTCGGCACCGTTGAAATCCCCGCCAAACGCCGGCGCGGCGAAGGCGAGGATTACACTCTGAGCTGGACCGAGGAGGAGAGTCATTCGCTGCCCTACCGGGTACATGCCGCAATCCAGATGCAGCTCCTGACCGGCGACAACCAGTTTCTCAAAGACATCGGCGAGCTGGCCGCCAAAGCCCAGAAGCCGTTGGACTGGCGTTTTTCTTCGCGCGATTTTTCGCCCTGGATCTACGCCGAACTGGCTTTCAACCGCAGCGGAGCCATCCCCGAAGAAACCGTTGCTTACTGGCACAAATGGTACCAGAACGAAGCCGACAAACTGCTCGAACAGCTTGATCGCATGCCTTACCGTCATTCCTGGCCACGCCATCAGGATTTCTGGGCCAGTTGGGGAGCACTGAATGTTGCCAATCTCAACCGCTGCCTGGCGATCGTATGGAAAACATCAGGTGACTCCCGTTACCGCGAAGCCATCGCCAACAACCTCGACTTCATGCTCGGTGCCAATCCGCTCGGGATGTCCTGGACTACCGGTATCGGCTACGCATATCCGATTGATATCCAACATGCCAACAGTCAGGACGACGGGATTGTGGATCCGGTGCCGGGGATCACGATCTACGGTGTCACAGGCGGGCCCGCGATGCATTACCGTGGTCGCGAACTGGTCTGGGAAAACCGCACCCCTGAAGGGGAAACGGTCTCCTTCATCAAAGCCGAAAACCGGCAGGCTCCCTTTTATCGTTGCTGGTCCATTCACCCGCATACCAATACCGGCCAATGCGAGTTCACGGTTCATGAAACTATGAGTGCCATGGCTTTCACTACCGCCTTGCTGCTGCCCGAAGGCTGGCAGCCCGACAGCTCACTCAAGACCCGCGGACCACGGCGCGAGGATCTACTCTTCGGTTACTGGCCGCTACCATGACAGGCAGACATGAACGTGCTGAAAATATGCGAAATTCCCTCTACCCCACCCGCGGATATTCATGCCGGCTGGATTTCCGTGGCGACTCACAGCCACATGTTGCGCAGTGGCGAGAGCGATTTTGCGGCCGCCAAAACCAACCTGCTGAACTGGGCACAGCGGCAGGGTATCGGTGCCGTTGCTGTGGGCTCGCCCTGGGAGCCGGTTTCGGCTTCACGCTATCGCCATTACGAACAGGTCGAGCGTGATCTCTACTTCAGCGGCGGTGTCAATCCGGCTGACGTCATGGACCGGGAGCCGATCAGACAACTGATCGCCGAACTCAACCGGCGAGCCGCCGGCCAAACGCTTTTTTTTCTCGATAACGAAACTCCCAAAAACCGGCACGGTCATCTCTGGTATCTGGGGTTCGACTATCAGGTACCTGCCTGGCACGACTACAGTCAGGATCACCGTGTGCAGTTCTGGGACGGCGACCCCTGTGAAGACCCCAACCACCTGACCGGCGGCTGTCATCTAAGGCGCAGCTATTTCGAGGTTGTGGCACAGCAGCGGGCAGCCGGAGCCCTCGCAATCTGGGCTCATCCCACAAGCTGGTGGTGGCAGGGTAATGAGTTTATCACCAACATCGCCGCCGAACTGCCACTGCACCTCCATGCCGATGGCGGACTTGATGGCATCGTAGTTCAAGGGTACGATGCCTTTCACCGCGCCTATCAGGCACTCTGGTTTGCACTGCTCGATCTCGGTGCCACAGTGCCGGGCTATGCCGAGTTGGATGCCTGCTTCGATGAAGCGCAGATCGCCTCGAAAGGCTGTTTTCTGAATTTCATTCCCAGCCAATCTGCCCAAGCAAGTCTCTTAGAGATCATTGCCGCAACCAGCAAGGGGCGCCATTACGTCAGCAGCGGACCACACCTCGAGTTGCAGGTGGACAGGCAACCCATGGGCTCGGAGCTTGATGTCGCAGCGGGACAAAGGTTGCAAGTCACGCTCGATGCCTGGCCGGCACCCGAGGAAAACTCACTTGCGCTGGTCGAGCTGCTCGGACGGGCCGGAACTGTTCTGGCCTTTGTGGAAAACTTCCCCGGTGGCAGAGTCGAGTTTGAAGTGGAGTGTGAGAGGGACGGCGGATACCTGGTTGGACGGGCTTTCGGCGAAAACGATTCACCGTACGGCAAGCGACAGCAGAAGATCCGCCATTGTGCCCTGACCAATCCAGTTTATCTGAATACCTCCCGTTCGCCGCGCTTCGCCGCCATCACGACCGAGCTGCAGCTCGAAGTCGCCCACGATAGCCAAGTCCGCGGCGCAACCTGTCACCTCTGTCTTGCCAACGGTGAAGTTTTCGAAACCCTCAAACTCACGACCGGTTCCACCAGACTTGAAGTTCCGGCAAGCTGCCATCTTAAAATAGATTGCCCCGACAGCACTGCCCGCACCATCCCCTTGGCCATGGCTAACCAGCACCTGCGCCAGCATATAGATTATCTCAGCGACGGCAATTTCCTGAAAGATTACCCCGCCCTGACCCCCGGCGAAGTCCCCGTCGCAGCCTTCCGCCTCGCCCAAACCAGAGCAGCCCTGCAGAAGCAACGGCTACAGCTCTGACATTATTCCTTCATGCGGTTTCGGCTTGGAGGGCCCCCTGTTTTTGAAGGCATATTGCAATCTCCGCGACAACACTCACTTCAACCCTTCCAGTCGCTTGACCTCACGATCGAAGTCCGAAATGTAATCTCGATCCTGTTTGACACGGAAAACTTCGTATTCGCTCTCGGCCTTCAGCTTGGCCTCCAAAGCAGTGACACGTCCCTTATCTTTCAGGATGGGATAATTCGACAGTTCCAGAAAGCGATTCAGAAAAT
>CAZMGQ010000005.1:0-19932 GCA_964565855.1 uncultured Lentisphaerales bacterium
GCCGTTTGACAAAGGCGATTTCCATCTCCTGACCGTAAAGATTGTCATCGAAATCGAGAATATGAACCTCAATCATCGGGCCCGGCAGCGGCTGGTCGGGGAAGGTCGGTGCCGTGCCGAAGTCGCAGACAGCCGGACAGGCCCGGCCGGCGATATTGACCCAGAGGGCATAGATTCCGTGTGGTGGCAGCACTTCGGCTGTCGGTGAGAGGTTGGCGGTGGCATAGCCCATATCCTTGCCCATGCCACGCCCCCGCACCACCCTGGCACTGATGCGATAGGGCGCACCGAGCAGGCGGGCGGCGGTATCGACTGCGCCTTCGCCGATGGCACGGCGGATGCGGGTGCTGGAGACAATCTCGCCCCCGTCCATGGCCGGCTCGACAACGATCGGGCGGATGCGTCCGCCGCTGAGTTGTGGCAGAGTGTGGACAGTGCCACGGCCTCCGGCACCGAAGCGCCAGTTGTCGCCAGCGAGGATCGAGTCTGGGTGCCATTCCGGGGTACAGAGGATCTGCTGGATGAAGTTTTCGGGCGTCTGTTGCGATAGTTCTCGGGTAAAATGCATCAGCAGACAGCCATCGAGACCGCTGGCGGCCAGCCTTTCGAGGCGCTGGTCGGTATTGGTCAGCAGCGGCGGCTTGCGATCGGGCGCCAGTACGGCCAGCGGATGGGGGTCGAAGCTCAGTGCCCAGGCCTGGCCGCCGATGGAGCGGGCGCGGGCGATGGTGGCATCGATGACCTTGCGGTGGCCGAGGTGGACACCATCGAAAAATCCGGCCGCGAGGGCGAGCGGCTGGCTGATGCGGGCAAGATCATTGGGGTTGTTGGTCAGCAGCATTGGCACATAATCTCAGACAAGGCTGGAGAGGTTTGCAAAAACGATGCAAGGATAGCCGCGACGCAAAGATTTGTCACGCACGCAGATTCGGAGCAGCGGTTATCTTGACTAAAGGCGAATGGTGATGTAATAAGGTATGGCACCTGCAACGATGATCTCAGGGCGATGGAACGACATGCAACTACTTCAGAAAATCAACGATCCCGCGATATCCGGTGAGGAACGGCTGGCTGCTCTGCGCGAGTATGCCGCCAGCCACAAAGCACCTGTGGTGGCCACCGGCGAAAGCAACAACCACATCCATACGATCTACAGTTTCAGCCCCTACAGTCCGGCGATGGCTGCCCTGAAAGCCCGTGATGCCGGGCTGGATGTGGCCGGCTCGGTTGACCATGATTCGATCGGCGCAGCCGGTGAAATGCTGGATGCCTGTGAGATACTGGGGCTGGGAGCAGTGGTGGGGTTTGAAGTACGTGCCAGTTTCAAGGATGGACCTTTTGCCGACCGCAAGATCAACAACCCTGACTCGATCGGCTATGTTTATATGACGGTCCAGGGGATTCCACGCGCAGCTTTTGGCAGGGTTGACCGGTTTTTGCAGCCGATCCGGGCGGAACGACGTCGCCGGACGGAGCAGATGACAACCGATATCAACGTGATCCTGCAGAAGGCCAGCTTCCGCCCGCTCGACTTTGAGCGAGATGTGCTGGCACGTTCGCAGGCGGCCGGGGGTGGTGGTCTGACGGAGCGTCACCTGCTGGCAGCGGCTGCGACGAGCCTGATTGAAACCTGCGGCAAGGGCGAGGCGCTGATTGCGGCTTTGCAGCAGAAGTTCGGTCTGAAGATTCCGGCGACAGTTGCCGCCTGGCTGACCGATGCCGATAATCCGCACTATCTCTACGATGTTCTGGGTCTGCTCAAGAGTTCGCTGCTCGACCGCGTTTTTATTCAGCCGGACGAAAAAGAGTGTATCCCTGCTACGCGGGTGATCGAGTTTGCCGGAAAAATCGGAGCCATTCCGGCCTATGCCTACCTTGGTGATGTCGGTGAGTCGCCGACGGGCGACAAAAAGGCCGAGAAGTTTGAGGACGACTTTATTGAGCCGCTTTTTGAGGAGCTCTGCCGCATGGGCTACCGGGCTATCGCCTACATGCCGCCGCGCAATACGGTTGAGCAGCTCCGTCGGGTACAGGCTCTCTGTGCCAGACATGGCTTGATGGAAATTTCCGGTGTTGATATCAACAGCTCGCGCCAGTCTTTCAACTGCCCGGAATTGTTGCAGCCCGAATTCCGCCATCTGAATGATACAACCTGGGCACTGGTGGCACATCAGGCGCTGGTTTCGGTTGATTCCGGGCTGGGTATTTTCGCCGCCAACAGTCCCTGGGCGGCTCTGGATCTGCCGGAACGTCTGGCTCGTTACGCTGAACTGGGACGTGCGTTGGACTGCAGCGATATCGACAACTCGGTCAACAGAGAAATTGAGAGAATGAGGGGGGAGTAGTATGACTGCCGAACAAATGGTACTGGCACCGCTGGTACGTGGACTGATGCTGCATATAACCGGCAAGCCCTGTGTGGTAATCGAAGGTGCCGAACTGGGCGACCAGACCAACCGCAGTCTGGAGGTGGACATTGCACCGGCTCTTAATGGCAAGCGGGTTGATCCCACAGCCGCTGCCAAACTCCTGAGCCAGTCCTATATGGAATGGGTGCAGCGTCAGAAAGCGGCCTCCGACGGCTGTTGCACCCTGCCGGGTGCCATACGGGTCTGGGCAGGCAACCGCAGTATCAACTTCTGGATCGGAGAAACACTCGATGCAGCAAGGCAGCGACGGTCGAAAAACGATTTTTCCGCCTGGAGGCTGGAACCCGCCAGGCGCAAAGACGCCCTGGCGACGGCGCGAGGCTCGGTTGTAAAGGGCCGGATTGCGCTGGTGACAGGTGGAGCCCAGGGATTCGGCGAAGAGATCGTCCGGGGCCTGACTGGCTCGGGTGCACTGGTTTTCATCGCCGATCTCAATCTGGAAGGAGCCTCGGAACTGGCCGAACGTTTGAACAGCGACGTCGGCCGGACAGTGGCCGTACCGGTGGGCTGCAACGTGGCCGATGAGGCATCGGTCGAGGCGATGTTCGCTCTCATATCCTCCACCGCCGGAGGACTCGACCTCTGTGTGAGCAATGCGGGGGTCCTGCGGGCCGGCAGTGTGCTCGACCTCGAAGCCAACGACTTCCGTTTTGTGACCGAGGTCAACTATACGGCCTTCTTCCTGGTGACCAAACATGCGGCCAGGCTGTTGCGTAGTCAATCGATTACAGCACCGGGCTGGATGACGGATATTGTGCAGATCAACTCCAAATCCGGCCTCGAAGGCTCCAATAAAAACGGTGCCTATGCCGGTGGGAAGTTCGGCGGTATCGGTCTGGTACAGAGCTATGCGCTCGAACTGATCGAGTATGGCATCAAGGTCAATGCCATCTGTCCCGGCAACTTTTTCGATGGTCCGCTCTGGTCCGATCCGGAAAAGGGCCTCTTCGTACAGTATCTGGCAGCCGGCAAGGTGCCGGGGGCCGAGACGGTGGAGGATGTGAAGGCATCTTACGAGTCGAAGGTGCCGATGGGACGTGGCTGTACCGGTGCGGATGTCATGCGGGCACTCTATTATCTGATCGAACAGGCCTATGAGACAGGCCAGGCCCTGCCGGTAACCGGCGGCCAGGTCATGTTGCGTTAATCTTGCAGAGCCGGGGAGAGCAAACTTCAGCATGTCAGCAGCTACCAGTCAAAGCGTCACCTGTGGAATCTGTCCGCGACGTTGTGTGCTGCGACCGGGTGAAGTGGGCTTTTGTGGGGTTCGTCACAACGTGGAGGGCCGGCTGAAGCTGGTGGCGGAAGACGAGATCTGTGCACTCTCGATTGACCCGGTGGAGAAAAAGCCCCTCTACCACGTTATGCCCGGTGCTCCGGTTTATTCGGTGGCCTGTGCAGGCTGTACCTTGCGCTGCCTCCACTGTCAGAATGCCGGTATCTCGTGGCAGGGAACGGCGGCAGTAAGAGGAAGACGACACGGTCCGGCGGATGTGGTACGTGATCTCCGGCAGCACAACTGTCACTGGGTGGCCTATACCTATACCGAACCTTTTGCCTGGCTGGAATATACCCTGGCCTGTTGCCGTGCCGTGCGTGAGGCGGGGGGACGCAACATGCTGATCACATCCGGCTATGCCTCGGCGGCATCGGTACGGGCAGTGGCACCTATGGTGGCAGCGGCCAATGTGGACCTCAAAGCCATGAGCGACCGGTTTTATCGTGAAATATGCGATGGTGCACTGGCACCGGTCCTGCGCTCGATCGAAATACTGCAGGAGGTCGGGACACATCTCGAAATCACCAATCTGCTGATCCCCGGCAAGAACGATTCAGATGACGAAATAGGCGCGCTGGTCGAATGGGTACGTGCCAATCCCGGCCCGGCCACGCCACTGCATTTTTCGGCCTTTTATCCGACGAATCAGATGCTGGATGTGCCTCCGACACCGTCGGCAACATTGCGACGGGCCTGTGAGATTGCACGACAAGCCGGGATGCACCATGTTTATGCGGGTAATATAGAGCTGACCGACGGTACCGACACCTGCTGTCATGGCTGTGGCACGGTGCTGGTCCGGCGTCGCCAGTACCGTGTGATCGAAAACAGGGTAGGGGAGGCGGGCACCTGTCCGGAATGTGGCACCACAGTCGAGGGAATCTGGTCATGAAAAGTGGTAAAGTTTTTGTTTCACCCCTGTCCGGGCGCTGGCATGCGGCCGGGGCCGAAGCCTTGCGGCGCGAACTGACGGAAGTCGCGCCAGTTCCCAAGCCGGTACCCGTCAGTGGGGTCTGTGCCGTGGTAGTGCCACATGCCGGCTATGCCTATTCGGGACGGCTGGCTTCCGAAGTCTATGCCAGATTGATTCCGGAGGACTTCGACCGGGTGATCGTGCTGGCACCCAGCCATCACTGTCGCCTGAGAAACTCCATCAGTGTGGTAGATGCCAGCGGCTATCAGACGCCGTTGGGGACCAGTCCGGCAGATCGAGCCTGGTTGAAACGTCTGCAGGAATTACCCGGCGTGGTTGAGGCTGATGCTGCCCATGCGGCTGAGCATAGCGACCAGATCCAACTGCCGTTGATTCAGCAGCATTTCGGATTGGAGATGCCGCTTGTCTGCATCGTGGTCGGGCAATTCGGACCGCAGGCACGCAGTGAGTTTGCACGTCAGTTGAAGCCGTTACTTGATGCAAGGACGCTGGTTGTCGCCAGCACCGACTTTACGCATTACGGCATGCAGTTCGGCTATGTGCCGTTCCGCGGCAACGGTGACGAGATTGCACGACAGTTGGCCGAGCTCGACGGGGCTGTCTTCGACGCCTTTGCCAGTGGCGACGTGGCCCGATTCAGTCGAGTGATGGCTGAAACCGGTGCAACCGTCTGTGGTCACGAAGTGCTGGCCTTGTTGATGGAACTGCTGCCGGAAGGGGCGGAAGTCACAAAAACCGGCTATACCACCTCCGGTGAACTGACGGGCGACTGGAGCCATACAGTGAGTTACTGTGGAGCCACAATTACCGGCCGGTGGCCGGAAGCAGCAGCCGATCCAGCGGCTGAACCAGCGGCAGATTTTATCGGAGCCGAAGATCAGGCCCTGCTGCTGACTCTGGCGCGCGAAGTCGTCCGGCAGGCTGCTGCCGGGGGCATGGCGCCGAACTGTCAGCAGTTTGCCGCACGTGTAACGCCGGCACTCCAGCAGAAAACCGGCTGCTTTGTAACCCTGACAGTGCGGGGGCGGCTTCGCGGCTGCATCGGGGAAATTCTGCCTGAGCGACCACTCTGGCAGGCGGTTTGTCGGCAGGCTGCAAATGCCGCGATTGACGACCCGCGTTTTAATCCGCTCAGCACAGCGGAGGAGCCGGCAGTGCAGATTGAGATTTCAGTGCTCACACCACCGCAGAAAATCGATTCCTGGCGCGACATTGAACTGGGCCGGCACGGGGTGATACTGTATCGGGATCATCATGCGGCTGTTTTTCTGCCTCAGGTAGCGACCGAACAGGGCTGGTCGCGCGAGGAGCTGCTGGCAAATCTGGCCCTCAAGGCCGGATTGTCTCCCGACGGGTGGCGCGGGGCGGAGTTTGAAGTTTTCGAGGCGCAAGTCTTCGGAGAAGAGAGGTAACAAGCGTGAATCCTTTTGATATCAGTTTCTGGACAGCCACCCCCTGGTGGGTTTTGCTGATAATATTTGCAGCCAAAGCGGTGGAGGTTTCGGTTTCGACCCTGCGGATTATTCTGATCCAGCGTGGTTTCCGCAAGATAGGGTCGATTCTGGGGTTTTTCGAAGTTCTGATGTGGATCATCATTGCGGGCAACGTGATCCGCGACCTGACCTCCGTGCCGATCAAGGGGCTGGTTTATGCGCTGGGCTTTTCGGCAGGCATCTTCTGCGGTTCGCTGATTGAGGCCAAACTGGCCTTCGGCAAGGTGCTGGTCCAGATTATAACATCCCCTTCCACAGCCACAGATATTCTCAACATCGTCCGCAGTCGCAAATATGGCGTGACGGAAATTGAAGGGCGCGGCTTTCAATCGGCCAGGAAAATACTGATGATCTATGTCGAGCGTTCGCAGGCCAACGAGCTGGTCAGCAGCATTCGCAGACTTGATACCAGAGCAGTCGTCAGTGTGATCGATATACATGCCCTAACAGGCGGTTTTCTGCCCAAACGTCAGCGCTATATCCTGAAGTAAGAAAAGAGTGCTTGTAAAACCGACATACCCCGCAAACCACAAGAGGTGGCAGCTCGCTGTTCAGAAACGTGCTGGAGAGTATAAAGTCGGCCCATTTTTGGGGACTTCAGTATTTGCTTGATATATCGCGCCCGAAACATTACACTACGGGTGCCATACGTCCACAACGGGAAACACATGTCTAAACAACTACTTAATGGCGATAATTTCGCCTCATTTTTTACAGATCGTCAGATCTTGTGCCAGACTACCATCACCGATCGTGATGAGTTGATCATGGAGATGCTGACGCGTCTGGCGATGACCCGTGGAATCGGCAATGTGCAGGATGTTTACAATCACGTCATGGGGCACAAGGCCGGCGACACGACTGTCATTGGCAATGGTATTGCAATTCCCCATGCCAGAATCGACGACATCAAGGAGCCGATGGTGGCGATTGCCACTTCGGTTGCCGGAGTTCGGTTTGAGCATGACACTGACCTGATTCAGCTAATTATCCTGGTGCTGGTACCAAACGACCAGCCTGCGACCTACCTGCGGATCCTCTCGGCGCTCGGCCGGATTCTGCAGGACAAGGATGTTGCAGCCAGTGCGGCAGAGCTGACGGAAGCTAGAGATGTTGAAAAGTTCTTCCAGCGTGGTGGAATGTTGCTGCCGGATTATGTTTGTGCGGCAGATATCATGGTGCCGTGCGAGACGACGCTGAGCGAGACACACAGCCTGAAGGACGCGATTGACCTCTTTGTGGCGCGTGACATGACGGAGATTCCCGTGCTCGACAAGGCCGAAGAGCTGACAGGTGTCGTTACTGCCGAAGCCCTGCTGGGAGTCTGTATGCCGGAATACATCCTCTGGATGGATGATCTTTCTCCGATCCTGAACTTCGAACCTTTCATAGATGTCCTGCGCAAGGAGGAAAACACCTGGCTGGCTGAAATCAGCACGGACACTTTTGCCAGTGTGCAGGTCAGCGAGCCAGCGATCGCTGTGGCCGAGGCCATGGCACGCCATAAAACCAGCGTCTGTTATGTCCTGCGCGACAAAAAACTGGCCGGCACGATTACTCTTCCCCACTTCCTCAACAAAATTATGCGGTACTGATCAATGCATGTCGATTCTGAACCACGAATAACTCTTCGCGAAGGACTGCCCAAGGCGGCGGTCATGATTGCCCTGGCCATTGTGGCCGGCTGGCTGACTACTTTTCTGAGCACCCCGGCCCATCCGATCGAGCAGAAGCAGATCATGGCCGTTTCGATCTTTGTGCTGATCATCTCCGCTACGCTGCTCTTCTGGACCATACGTCTGGCGATCGCCTTTATCGGGATCGCCGTCATGCTCGGCACGAATGTGATGACGCTGCCGGAAATGATCATGAAGACGGAACTGCACATCATCCTCTTTCTGGTGGGGATGATGACGCTCGTCGGTGTATTGAAGGATCTCGGTCTCTTCACCTGGATGATCCAGTCCGTGATCAACGCCCGCAAGATGAGCGGCAAACGCTTCACCCTGATTCTGGTACTGCTCTCGGGCATCATGCCGGGATTTGTAGATGAGGTGACCTCGATCGTCTTCATGCTGGCTCTGGTTTTTCAGGTCTGTGATACGCTCAAACTGCGGCCGATCCCCTTTGTGCTGATCTCGGTAATGGCGACCAACGTCGGCTCGACTGGTACCATGCTGGGTAATCCGGTCGGGATCCTGATCGGTTCCAAGGCCGGGCTGACCTTCGGCAGCTTCCTGATTCACGCTACTCCGATCATGTTTGTGTCGCTGTTTGCGACGCTGATACTGCTGCTTGTCTGGTATCGCAAGGACATTGCCCTGCTGGATGAACGCCTCAAACAGCGCCGCGCCGAGAACCTCGGCCTCGGTCCGCTGGTGCGCATTCCCTACCGGCGCGGACTGGTCATCATGATCTCGGCGCTGGTGCTGATTGCGCTGCACCACAACCTCGAAACCTGGCTGGGAGTCGAGGATAATACGATGCTGATCGTGGCTCCGCTGGCAATTGCCGGTGTCCTGATGATCTACCGCAACCGACGCGCGCGGCACTATATTGAGACCGAGGTCGAATGGTGGACACTGCTCTTCTTCATGATGCTTTTCGCCGTGGCCGGGGCACTCGATTCGACCGGTGTCACCAAGAACATCGCCGTTCACTTTACCGACACCTTCGGTACCAACAAGTATTTCCTCACGCCTTTCATCGTCGCTATCACAGCTATAGGATCGGCTTTTGTCGATAACATCGTCTTTGTGGCAGCCTTCATCCCGGTCGTCAAATCGCTGGTTACTGATAATCCCGAGCTGCACCCCCTCTGGTGGGCGATGCTCTTCGGCTCCTGCTTCGGCGGTAACATCACGGCTATCGGCTCGACTGCCAATATCGTGGCTCTGGGAATGCTGGAGAAGCGTTACGGCACCCATATCGGCTTCGTCGAATGGCTCAAGGTCGGTATCGTGGTCGGTACAGTTACCTGTGTAATCGCCGCGATTATCATTATGCTGTTTTACTTTGGCGATCCGTCGCTTTCGGTTGCCGCCCAACAGGCGGTGGAGGAGCTAGCCGCGCCGGCACTGGCGGCACCTTAAACAGTCGTGCCAGGACTCACACAATGCAGTCGTTATCTTTGCCCGTGCTTCATGGGGCCCCCAGTCCCGAAGAGAATTTCCCGCGCCTTGTGCCGCATCTGCTGCCGGGCGACAAGGTGCGCGGAGCCGTGCTGGTATTGCCGGGTGGTGGCTATGCCATCCGGGCTCCACATGAAGGCGACCCGGTCGCTCGGGCCTACAATGACTGCGGTTACCACGCCTTTGTGCTACATTACCGCGTCTCACCCTGCCGGCATCCCGCCCCCCTGGCCGATGCAGTGCAGGCCATGCGCACCATTCGCAGCCGGGCTACCGAGTGGAAAGTCTCACCGCAACACATCGCTGTCTGCGGTTTTTCGGCCGGCGGTCATCTGGCCGGTTCGCTGGGAGTTCTGCACAGCCGTATTCCCGACGAGGCCGGTGCCCCTGCCGCCCGTCCCGATGCCATGATCCTGAGCTACGCTGTGCTGAGCACGGCGGCGCAACATGCTGGCTCCTTCGACAACCTGCTCGGCGCCGATGCAACTGATGCCGAGCGGGACGAGTTCTCGATCGAGCGCTCTGTCGATACCACCACCCCGCCGGCTTTCATCTGGCATACGGCCGACGATGCTGCCGTGCCGGTCGAAAATGCCCTGATCATGGCGACGGCCCTGCGGAAACACAGGGTGCCCTTCGAGCTGCATGTCTATCCCAGCGGGCCGCATGGGGTCGGACTGGCCGACGATCCCACCCGCAACCTCTCACCACGGCTGGCTGACTGGCTCAAACTGAGCGCCGACTGGCTCCGCGAAATGGGCTGGCCGACCTGACCCACCCCCCAGGGTGCCATGGAAAAAAAGACCTCATCACCGCCACAGGCAATCCTGCCGCTTGCAGTTCTGCTGGCCGGCGTCTATATCGGTGCCCAGATGCTGTCCGATATCGCCAGCCTCAAAATCGGACTAGTGGCGGGGCTGGCGGTGGATATGGGGACTTTTATCTACCCCATCACCTTCACCATGCGCGACCTGGTCCACAAGGCACTCGGCAAAAGGGCCGCCCAGACGATCGTCCTGACGGCGGCGGGGGTCAATGTTTTCATGGCTCTCTACCTCTGGGGCGCGGCACTCGTACCTCCCGCGCCGGACTGGCCCCTGCAGGGGCAGTTCCAGTCTGTGCTGGCTCCGGTCTGGCGGATAGTACTGGCTTCGATCATGGCCGAGGTCGTCAGCGAACTGATCGATACCGAAGTTTATTCCTGGTATGTGCGGCGCACCCGGCACCATCAGTGGGGGCGCGTCCTGCTCTCCAACCTGATCGCCGTACCGGTCGATAACCTGATCTTCTGCATCGGGGCCTTTGCCTGGTCATTGCCCTGGTCGGCCGTCTGGCAGATTTTTCTCGCCAATCTGGTTGTTAAATTCGTCGCTTCCTCAGTCGGGACGCCCCTGATTTACCTGATCCCCTCCCGACTGGAGAGTGACGACGTCTGACGCTCACGCGTCTGGCGGACGTCCTTAACAGGACGATCCTTATTAAAGGAGTTGAATCATGAAGACACCCCTTTTTCGTGCCCGCATGTCAGTATCCCGCGAGCAGCTCGATCTGATGATGGAGGTGCTGGCAGTACTGGAGCCGCCACCGACGGCCTGGGAGGATGTCGAAACCGGAGTTGCCTGGATTGAGACCTTCGATCCCGATCGCCGCAAGCTGGAAGAGCGGGCCCGTGCCATGGCTGACCTGGTCGGTTCGGTGGACGGACGTTTCCACGCCGCTAAAATCGACCGGCTGATGCCGGAAGACTGGACCGAGAGCTGGAAACGCTTTTTCCGTGCCGCGCGTGTTTCGGAGCGGGTCGTGGTCTGCCCTCCCTGGGAACAGTGGCCGGCGGAAGAGGGGGACGTGGTCGTAAAGATCGACCCCGGTCTGAGCTTCGGTACGGGGCTGCACCCCACAACTCGTGCCTGTCTGCAGTTGCTCGACCGGCTGGCAGGGTCGGGGTGCAACCTTGCCGACCGGCGACTGCTGGATTTGGGCTGTGGCTCGGGTATCCTGGCAATTACCGCCGCCGCCTTCGGTTGCCGCGATGTGGTGGCATTGGATTATGACCCGACCGCTGTCAAAGCCACCCTGAACAATATCCAGCTCAACGGTTGCGACCCGCAGATCTTCACTGTTGACCGGACCGATGTGCTCTCCGACACCCTGCCACAGGGCGAAATTGTCATCGCCAATATCCTAGCCTCGGTTCTGATCGAGGCGGCACCACGCATAGCGGGGGCTGTGCGGCAGAGTCCCGACTCTGCCCTGATCCTTTCGGGAATCCTCACGAGTCAGTTTCCGCAGATTATGGAGGCTTATGCTCCCGAAGGGCTGCAACTGGTAGAAGCTCTGACCGAGGCTGAGTGGCAGACCGGTCTCTTCCGTTACGGGTGACCCGGCATCAGTGGAACAGGGAGGGGAAAATGAAAAGACCAGCAGATCAGGGGTTTGTGGCACAAATCCGGCTCAACGAGCAGGGGCAGAGTCAGGACTCTGCCACTGTCACACGCAGCGGCAACAGAATCAGCATGGCGGCCCGTGACCTGCAGGTGGAAGTGACCCTGACGGGCAAGCTGACGGTACTGCATGACACGGAGCGCAAGGTTGCCATCATACTCGACGGATCTCTGTGGTGTGGTGTCAGGGGAGCACAACTGCTCGAACGCTACCAGCAGCGTGGCATGGATTTTGTGGGGGAGCTCTGCGGCTCCTTTGCCCTGTTGCTGCTGGATGGAGCGAAGGGCGAATGCTGGCTGGCGAACGACCGTTTCAGCTCGCGGCCGGTCTATGTCAAGCCTCAGGGCCGTGGGTACTCGGCGGGGACCATTTTTACAGATCTGGTGACGGCGGAAGACGAACCTGATCCGGGTGGTGTGGCCTGGTATCTGGCAGTCGGGGTTGTTTTCGGCGGTCGACGGACTGTCGTCCGCGGAATCAGCCGACTGCCGGTCGGGAGTCGCTGGCTGGTGAAGCCAGGGGACGATATCAGACCCGAGGAGTATTGGCGCCTCGTCTTCACTGACGAGTATGCCGGTCGCGACCGGGCTGTTGTGCGGGACGAGCTGCAGGAACTGCTGCTGGAGACTATCAGACAGACCCTGCCGACGGACGAGGAGATTGTTCTCTCGCTGAGTGCCGGCTACGATGCAGCCGGCATTGCAGGTCTGCTGGCACAGCGCAAGAATCATGACAATGTCAGGACTTTCGCTTACGGTCTCGATCCGGGGGCAGCCGGCAGTGATCCGGCCGGGGCGGCAGCACTGGCACAGCAACTGGGGCTGCCGTACAGATTTCTGCAGACTTATGATGGCGATCTGCTGGGGGCACTCAGGCGCAATGCGGACTGGGGCGAAGGCCGGGCCAACTTCTGTGATGAATCGCTGGCCTGGGACCAGTTGGCGGCGGAGGATGCCGGTAAGGGGGCCTGGCTGGTGACCGGGGAGCAGTGTTTCGGCAATCGGGAAGTGCTGCGGCCATTGCACGACGAGATAATGCGCCTGAGGCTGAAATTCTCCTTGCAACTCATGCCCTGGTTACAACAGGTTTTTGTGCCGGATGTGCTGGCTGAGGCAGGTGGGGAACAGATGGCCGACATCGAATGGATGGGCAGACGTGCCAGAGAACGTTCGCAGCCGGAAAACCTGAAGCTCTACCTCTATCTGGACCAGCGTCTGCCAAACCTGCTGATGCCCTGGCGCGACAGTTACGGACGGAGAGTCTATCAACTGGTGATGCCCTGGCTGGCAAACGATCTGTTTGATTTCATGGCTCGCCTGCCGCTCAGGTGGCGCTACGAGAAGCTGTTGTATATCGAGGCCATCAGCGGACTGCTGCCCGAGGTGTTTGCCACTCCGCGGGCTGAGTATTGCGGCTATGCACCGGATTGGATGGGCGAGTTTGCGTCAGGACAGGCACTGGTGCGGGAGGCTTTCTGGGCAGGGGGGACAACCAACCGGCTCGATCGCGTGATTTCGCCGAAGGCGGCACTGCAACAGTTGCGCAGCAGCGAGGAGCCTTCCGGTCTTGTGGGGCGGGGTCTCAGGTTGGCTAAGCGTTTGGGGGCACGTATGACCGGTGGCAGTGTCCCGACACTGCCAACCGCGGGCCAGCGGAGCGTTTTTCTGCTGCGTTATCTGAGTCTGCGGGGCTTTTTCAACAACCAGCGGTGAGGAAAACTTCGCTCTTCCGGCTACATCTGCGCATATCAGCGATTGAGTGTGGGAAACTGCATGCTTCAAGAAAGAGACTTGCAGCTTTCACAGTCCGGGAGTTTAATTTTCGCTATTGCATACCGGAGCCTCATACGCTAGCCTTCGTATGGAGTGGGGTAGATTCCCCTGAAAGAGAGACTTGGGAGTGAAAATAATGAAAACCTGGACAGCGGGCAAGATCCGTGCGGCAAAGGGACGTGAAAAACTGGCTTGTCTGACAGCCTACGATGCCATTACAGCCAGGCTCGTCGATGAGGCCGGATTGCCGCTGATTCTGGTCGGCGACTCGCTGGCGACAACCTCCCTTGGATATCCGACGACAGTTTTTGCCGACATGGACATGATGGTCCATCATACAGCCGCCGTGACGCGTGTCGTCCGACAGGCACTGGTCGTGGCCGACATGCCATTCATGTCGTACCAGATTTCGGTTGAGGTGGCCCTGCGCAACGCATCCCGGCTCCTGCAGGCTGGCGGTGCCGACGCGGTCAAGATCGAGGGTGGAGGGGAAAGGGTCGATGTCATCAGGGCATTGGTCGACAATGGCATTCCCGTCATGGCACATATCGGTGTGCTGCCCCAGTCGGTCCATGCCGCCGGCTACCGTTCGCGGGGACATGACGAGACCGAAGCAGAGCGTCTCTTGCAGGATGCCGAGGCTGTGGCGACGGCTGGAGCTTTTTCAGTGGTGCTGGAGTGTGTCAAGGCCGGTGTCGCGGCCGAGATCACAAAATCGGTCTCCATACCCACCATCGGCATCGGTAGCGGGGCCGACTGTGATGGCCAGGTACTGGTCATTGCCGACCTGCTGGGATTGACTCCCGAACCGCTGCCGCGCTTTGTACGGCGTTTTGCCAGACTGGATGAGCAGGCCGCAAAGGCCCTGCAGGAATACAGCCGGGCTGTTGCAGAAGGCACCTATCCGGCTGTTGAACATACTTATCCCTGATTTTGCAGATGGACTTTCACACCCAAGTGAGTCTATACTGCCTTTATTGAATTGCGGAAGTTGTTCTGTAACGTCAGCACCCCTGCTGCGGGTGCCGGATTGCTGACCAGACACTCTCCGGGAGAGCCTGCATGAAGCAAAAGTTTGTACTGATTGCTGCGGTCATCTTCGGTTTGATCGCTGCTATGCTGTCGCGTGCCTGGATCAAGGGCAAACAGGATGAATATGACCGTGAACGGGCCCGGCTTTTCGGGAGTGCCGTCAAAGTTCAGGTAGTTGCCGCTGCCCGAACGCTGCCCAAGGGTACTATCCTGACCATGGAAGACATTGGCGGGACTGAGGTTTTTGAGAGCGGCGTGCGCGGACATGTTGTTCTGCGCGAAGATTACCTGCGTATTATCGGTCGGCGTCTGGAGCAGACAATTGATCGTGGTGCCCCGATCTTCTGGTCGGACATTGAGGGCGGCGACACGGGCTTCAGAGGCCTGGCACACGATGTCCAGTCCGGCATGAGGGCTATCTCAATCGCCGTTAGCGGTGCTTCGGCTGTCAGCGGCATGGTGCGACCCAACGATACGGTGGATGTCCTGGGGACTTTTGTTTTTGGAACGGCTGACGACCCGCGAGCCTCCGAACTGGTGACCCTGACCATGTTGCAGAATGTGACAGTGCTGGCAACCGGTATGGAGACAGCCAAAACTGTCAATCCGCAACAGCGCAGCTCAGGCGGTTACAGTACGGTAACGCTCGAAGTAACGCCGCGCGAGGCCGAGGTGCTTGTCTTTGCCCAGCAGATGAAAGGGCGGCTGACACTCAGTCTGCGCAATCCGGCTGACGTGACCTTTGCGCCGGAAATTCCGCGGGTGGACTTCGAACGCATCGAGTCCGAGCTGCGACAGTTGAACGAATACCGTCAGTCCACCATCCGCAAACAACCCATTCCCTGATAGAAAACCATGACGCTGCTGACAATTCACCAGCCGGGACAGGCACCAGCCAAAAATCAGTTGCCGGAGGGTGACTATACCCTGGGACGTTCCGACCGCTGCCGTATCAGGCTGCAACATCCGGCGGTCAGCGAGCGACATGCCCTGCTGACTGTCCGGGCCGAAGGCTGCTGGATTGAAGACCTTGGCTCCAGCAACGGCACCTACGTCAATGCCCAGCCTATTCGTGGACGGCAGCAACTCGGAGCCAGTTCTCCTGTTTCGATCGGCCCCTTTACACTGATGCTGGCGCCGATTCCGCAGGCCGAAGATCTGCCTGCGGATGTAGAACCGGTTGCTCCGCCGACAAGTGCCGGTCTGCCGGCAGTCCCGCCAGTGCCATCTACTACGGACACATCAGAAACGCCGGAAAAACCAGAACCACCGCCCGCTGCAACTATTCCGGCAGCCGGTCCGCCGCCCGGAATAAAAGCTCCTGCAACTGCTGCACCTCCCCCCGCTGTGCCTGAAAAACCGCGCTCTGCCATAACGCAGCCGATGCAGGTCGATCCGCTCGCCGAACAGCGACGCGATATCAAGGCGCAGATTCACCGTGAACTGGTGGAACGGCTCGATATCAAACGCCTCTCCACGGCTCGCATCAACAGTGAGGAATTGCACCGGCGGGCCCAGGAAACGATTGCAGCGATTGTCCGCGATGTGCGGGGCCGCCTGCCAGTCGGGATCGATCCCGAAGAGCTGGTCCACGATATCCACAACGAAGCCCTCAAACTGGGGCCGCTCGAAGATCTGCTGGCCGACGAATCGATTACCGAAATCATGGTCAACGGTCCCGACCAGATCTATGTCGAACGCAAAGGACGACTGGAACTGAGTGGCAAGAACTTCATGGACGAAGAGTCTGTGATGGCAATTATCGAGCGTATTGTGGCGCCGCTCGGGCGGCGTGTCGATGAAAGTCAGCCCTATGTTGACGCCCGGCTTCCCGATGGGTCACGAGTCAACGCCATCATTCATCCTCTTTCACTGACCGGCCCCTGCGTCACGATCCGGAAGTTTTCCAAACGTCCCCTGACAGACGAAGATCTGATGCGTTTCGGCACTTTCACGCCCGAAATGGCACGCTTCATGGAAATCTGTGTGCTGATGCGCAAAAACATCGTCGTTTCGGGTGGTACCGGCTCGGGTAAGACGACGCTGCTGAACGTTCTCAGCAACTACCTGCCTCTTTCCGAACGGATCGTCACGATCGAAGACGCCGCCGAACTGCGCCTCAACCAGCCGCACCTGGTGCGTCTCGAAGCCCGTCCGCCCAACATCGAGGGAAGGGGAGCAATCACGATTCGCGACCTGGTGCGCAACTCGCTCCGTATGCGTCCCGATCGGGTTATCGTCGGTGAGTGTCGTGGCGGCGAAGCGCTGGACATGCTGCAGGCCATGAATACCGGACACGACGGATCGCTGACGACGGTCCACGCCAATGCCCCGCGCGACGTGATTTCGCGTCTCGAAACGATGGTGCTGATGTCGGGCATGGACCTGCCTTCACGCGCCATCCGCGAGCAGATAGCCTCGGCGATTGACGTTATCATCCATGAATCACGTCTCAGTGACGGCTCACGGAAAGTAACCTGCATCTCAGAGGTTGTGGGTCTCGAAGGCAACCAGATCACGATGCAGGATCTTTTTGAGTTTAAGCAAACAGGAGTTGCACCGGGGGAGGGTGGTTCCCCCGGACGGGTTGCCGGCCACTTCCGTCCCACCGGTGCCATGCCGACCTTCTACGACGAATTGGCGATGCGAGGCATCGACCTCGATCCGACAATCTTTCACCCGCAGCGTGAAGGGAACTTCGGTCCATGAGCGAGACCCTGATCGTTATCAGTCTCTATCTATCGGTCGCTATCGCCTTCGGCTGTCTGGCTGTGGCACTGATGCGGGCCCTGAGCACGGGTGCGGAGGCCTACTCCGGTACCTATTCCGCCACGACCGCCCGGCAGTTCGAAGATATCTTTCTTTTCATCCCGCCACGCCGGATTGCCGAGATCGGCTGGACAGCGGCCATCGGGGTCTCGCTGGTGATTTTTCTGGCCTCGGGCGGCGTTTCCGGTTCGGCCTCGGGGGTGCTTGTGCGGATCGCTCTCGCCATCGCCCTGGGTGGCGGGCCGATGCTGCTGGCACCCGGATTGGCTCTGCGCTTCCTGCGCGACCGCCGCCGCCAGCGCTTCAACCTGCAACTGATCGATGCCCTCTCCAACATGGGCAACGCCCTCAAATCGGGTTTCAGCATCATGCAGGCTTTCGAACATGTGGTCGAAAACGGTGAAAACCCGATCTCACAGGAATTCGACACCTTCCTGCATCAGACCCGCGTAGGGGTGGGGTTCACCGAAGCACTGCGCAATCTGGACGAGCGGGTTCAGAGCGACGACCTGACGCTGGTGGTGATGGCTATTGAGACCGCCCGCCGGACGGGCGGCAACCTGACCGAGATCTTCGACAAGATCAGCCTCACGATCCGCGAACGGATCCGCATCGAAAACCGCATCCGCACCCTCACGGCCCAGGGTCGTCTGCAGGGGATCGTGGTCGGTGTGATGCCGCTGGTAATCGGTGTGGCCCTCAATATACTGCAGCCTTCGATGTTCAAGCCCTTCATCGAATCCACCGTCGGCGTCATCGTCATCGTAGCAGTACTGCTTCTGCTTGCGCTAGGCGGCCTGATGATCCGCAAAATCATCAAAATAGACGTCTGAGCCACCGGCATCTGGCAACAGATATTGGTTTATGGCTGTGGCAGAGTCTGGACTCTGCCACAGCGTGGAACGATCAATGATCGCAGGTGTTGTCGCCGGTTTTGAGTGTGCCGGTGAGGTAGCCGATGACCAGCTCTTCAGCCATGCCGACCGGCGCTCCGGTGATAACCTCGATCTCACGTTCGGCAAACAACTTCTGGGCCGAAGCTCCCATGCCGCCGGCGATGATCGTGTTGACACCAAGCTCGCCAAGCCAGCGCGGCAGTACGCCCGGCTCGTGAGGCGGCGGGGTAGCAGCGGATGACTTGAGAATACCACGGGTTGCAGCATCGACATCGACGAAGGCAAACATTTCACAGTGTCCGAAGTGGCTGCAAAGTTTGCCCTGCGCCAGCGGCACGGCAAAGCGCAGTGTACCGGGTGCGGGAGCCTCGGGAGCTTCAGACACAACTCCGCAGGCCGCAGCCTGGCCACAGGTACTGCAACTGTCCGGCTGACAGTTTTCTTCGATGGTGGTGGCAGAGTCGGACTCTGCCACAGTTCTCTCATCGAGGGCCAGAATCGGTGCGGCAATCTCGGCGAAAGCTTTGGCACTGGCGGTATGACGGTGCGACAGCACAAAGGGCGTGCCGGCATCCGAGGTCAGGCCGATCATCGGCTCAATCGGGATCCGACCCAGGAAAGGCACACCCATGTCGACCGCCATGTTTTCACCGCCGCCGCGTTTGAAGACCTCGGTTTCGTTGTTGCAGTGCGGACAGACGAAGCCACTCATGTTTTCGACAACGCCCAGTACCGGCAGGTCTATCTTGTTGCAGAAGGTAATCGATTTGCGAACCGCCGCCAGTGCCACATCCTGCGGCGTAGTCACGACTACAGCCCCATCGGCCTTGCCGATCAACTGACAGACCGAAAGGGGCTCATCGCCAGTGCCGGGTGGCAGGTCGATAACCAGATAATCCAGCTCACCCCATTCGACATCGGCAAAAAACTGCTTGATGACGCTCATTTTGAGCGGTCCACGCCAGATCAGGGGATCGTCGGCGTTGTCCACCAGAAAGGCCACCGACATGACCTTGATGCCGTCGATCTCGGTCGGGAAAATGGTGCCATCGCTGATATGGAGGCCGGTTTCGTCGGAACCCAGCATCTTGGGCACGCTGGGTCCGTGCATGTCGGCATCCATCAGGCCGACAGTTTTGCCGGCCCGCAACAGGGAGGCCGCCAGGTTGACAGCCACGGTGCTCTTGCCGACACCGCCCTTGCCGGACATGACCAGCACCTTGTGGCGGATTTTGGCGAGCCGGTCCTGGAGCTTCTGTTCTTCGGTATATGCCGCCAGAGGATCGGGGGCTGCACTGCTGCCACAGGGGGGAGTCTCATCGGACGTGCCGCAGCTTGCAGCACTGGGACAGGTAGCGGCGCTACTGCAGCCTGCGGCTACCGGACAACCACCACCCTGATTCATGTCGTTCTCGTTCATGATTTCTTTTCTCTCTCAAAATGCGGGCTGCGGCCCGCAACATCTGCATCAAACTCCTGCCCCTTGCAGGAGGACTGACAGCCGTACTCTGAATGGAGATGCTGTCGGACATCAGTTAAAATTCCAGGCTGCCTCCTGTGGGACAGATCATGACTCGTCCCGGAAAAGCCTGCCATAAGGCAGCCGTGGCAGCGAATCCCGTACAGTGCTGGGGGACAAATAGCGTCTCAGGCCAGGCTTGCAGGGCCTCAATCGTCCGGGCAAGGCGGGCAGCATCGGCATTACCGAGGTGCAAGCCGCCAACCACGGCACGGACCGGCCGGTCGGGCAGAATC
>CAZMGQ010000006.1:0-17478 GCA_964565855.1 uncultured Lentisphaerales bacterium
CCGCGACAACCGTCTGGAGTGTTAGAAGTTTAAACGGTCTGGTACGGGGCAGAAGGCCACCGAGCAGCCAGGCTCCCAGAGTCAGCACCACCAGGGAGAAGGTCATCTTGACGAGTGCACCGGCCAGCATTCCGGCGGGAAACTCGAACATGCCGCCACCGGGCAGCGTCTCGACCATCGACAGGACGAAACTTGTAATGATGAGGACAATGCCGGTGATGCCGGTCATCCCGAAGCCGGGGATTACAAAAATCTCGATCAGGAGCAGAGACAGTCCCAGCATGAAGAGGATCAGTTCGCCCATCCCTGCCAGGGCGGCGATGTGCTGCCCCCAGAACCACAGGCCCATCAGCAGGATGCCGGAGAGCCCCGGGATGCCGAATCCCGGCGTGCGGGCCTCGATATAGAGGAGCAGCAGTCCGAGACCGAGCAACAGAGGCGAGAGCGGACCCGAGAGCCAGCGGGCAATTTTTTCGGCTGAAGAAACGTGCAGGTGGCGGGGCTTTTCGTTCGGTTGCAGTCCGAGGTGCTGCAAAAGGGAGTCGAGCGAATCGAAGGTGCCGTCCGAAAGCAGCGGACGCGGCGGATCGCCATAAAGACGGGCGGCCTCTTCGGCTGTCAGGGTCAGGATTTTGCCGACGGGATTGATGACATGACCGTCGCGGATAACCTCGACCGACTCGTCCATCATCGCCTGAGCGACTTCTTCGTCATGTCCCTTCTGCTGTGAAGCAGCCCGGATTTTGGCCCGGGCGGGGGAGTTGACCTTTTCCTGCAATCCTTCCGGCACCTCCTGTGCCCCGCCGAAGGGCAGGGGCGAACCCATGATCGGCTTGGCGTCGCCGATCATCGCTCCGGGAGCCATCACGATATGGTCCGTCGCAAGGGCAATCAGGGCACCGCCCGAAATGGCGTTGGGGTTGACAAAGGTATAGGTCGGGATCGGGCTGCGCTGCAGCAGTTCCATTATTTTCCAGACAGCATCCAGCCGTCCGCCCGGCGTATCCATGTCGAGCACGATGGCACGGGCATCGGCACTGATCGCCTCGGCCAGACCGCGCCGGAAAACATATACCAGTGCGCCTTCGATCTGGTCCTGTACGGGAATCACAAAAACGGGCCCTGTTCCGGGTGGAACAGCCAGAGTCTCAGATGACACGACCGGCACGTCGCGAGCCGAGGGTGTATCAGCAGCCTTGTCGCCGGAATCTGCCACGGCGGTGGCAGTCTCGTCGGGATCGACGATATCGTCCGCCAGCACGGGGAACAGCAGCGGCACAGCCAGTGCGGCGAGGCACATAAATGACCAGAACTTTTTCATGCCGCCAGCATAGCACGGCCAAACCGGCAAAGCCAATTGCATTGCAACGCCACATCCACTACAATTTCGCGTTGCAGGAGCGGCCCTTCGAGACTGTCCTTTCGTGGCACCTGCTCCCTATCCAAACCGGTTATTCATACGTGACCATGCATACCATTTTAATAGACGTCGGCAACACCTCAACCAATATCGGCCGCTACCAGGCTGGCCGGGTCTCCCACGTTACCAACCTGCGTCAGGGTCTGACCGATCTCATACCGGTCGAAAAAGCCCTGCACCACGCAGGAGCGGCCGATGCCGCAGCGGCGATCCTCTCCAGCACCACCCCCGCTACCACACCACAGTGGAGCTGGCTGCTGCAGCGGCTATTCGATCTCAACCCCGTGATCCTGACGCACCAGACACCCCTGCCGATCGGCATCCGCTATCAGCAACCCGAGACAATCGGCCCCGACCGGCTGGCCAACGCCTGTGCCGCCGCCATCCTCCATGGAGCACCAGCCATCGTGGCCGACTTCGGCACGGCTCTCACTTTCGACATCCTGGCGGCCGACCGGCACTACATCGGCGGGGTCATCGCCCCCGGACTGCCGCTCATGACAGACTATCTGTATGAGAAAACGGCCCTGCTGCCACAGATCACCCTTGAAGGCTCCATCGAACCCATCGGCACCAGCACCATCGCCGCCATGCGCATCGGTGCCCGCGTCGGTTATCGCGGCATGGTCCGCGAAACGATCGACTATCTGCGCCAGACCACCGGCCCCGAAACGCACCTCTGTGCCACCGGCGGCTATGCGGCCTGGGCTCTCGAAGGGCTCGACCTGCCCTTCGCCATCAACCCCCATCTCACTCTGCAGGGCCTGGGGTTGATCCTCTCGCACAATCTCGCAAACTGATTGCCAGATTACGGAGCGATGACATGGCGATATTGAATGAGTGCCAGCTCCCGTATTTCCGGGGCCCGTAATTCTTAGTCGCAAGGCGCAGGCGGGGCTGCTATACTATGGCCTCAGTCAGGCTCTGGAGCGAATCCAGCCGGCTTTTCATGTTTCAAAATTCCCCAAGCATGGAGTAAATCTATGAAGCGTACCACGATTCTAACCCTGTTGCTGGCAGCCCTGATGGCCAACTTGTCATTCGCTGCCCCGGAACTTCCCGTAAAATGTACGGCCGAACAGGTGGCTCAATCTGTGGCAAGTGCCCCCGCACTGCCGGAGAACCATCCCGACCTCGACCTTGGTCTGGAGCTGCGCCTGGTCGATTATATCGACTTCACCAACCCCGACGACCCGCACGACATGATCGACCGTGGCACCTCGCGTATTGTCGAAGGTCCCGCCGGTAAGTACCGTATCACAGCCGAACATCGTCACGCCCAGTTTGCCGTCCGCTGGAAGGCCGACGGTGCCGACAAGCCGCACCTGCTGGTCTGGGAATATCCGGACGATGCCAAACGTGAAATCTGCTTCTTCACCCACGAGTCGCGCCTGTCCGGCCGTAAAAACCTCGACTGGTCGCTCGAAACCGGTGTCTATACCGGCGACCCTCTGCCGACCAGCGGCACCATGCGCTACCATACGTTTTTCTTCTGGCCGGTCGATAACTGGCCCGTGGCGATGGTCATGAACTGGGCACGTTTCGGGGCTCCCGCCGCCGCCAGCCGCCTCTGGGTTTTCGCCGTCGAAGGCGAGGAACTGCCGGCTCTCGAAGTCAGCGACCCCGATCCCGCCAATCCTCGCCTCTTCGGCAATGTCTATAACTGGTCGCTCGTGCCCACCCGTGGTATTTACGGCCTCAAAGACTCACAGACCGCGCTCGAACACATCGTCGAATACCACCGTTATCGTGGTGACAACGTCATCGCCTGGCCGGTCGTTGCCAACAACACCTGGGGCTTCCGCTGTCAGATTCCGGCCTGGGATGGCGGCGAAGGCAAGCAGAGGCACAATGCCGAACTCGACAAGATTCTCGAAATCTGCGAACGCAAGGGCATGAAGTTCCTGGCGATCATCAATGCCAATTCGCGCTTCAAGGTCGGCGGCAAAAACTACGAAGAAGATCCCGAGGCTTATATCGAAGGCTACCGCACCGGCATGACCCAGTTTATCGAGCGCTACGGTAAATCGAAGGCGCTGCACGGCATCAACTTCGATACGCAAGATCTGGCTGCGCCGCTCGGCCGCACCGGTCTCGACAACGCCCGTACCTGCCTCGAAGGGCTCGACGGAGTCGTCAAGTTCATCAAAGAACGTGCCCCGCATCTCAAAGTCTATCATTTCCTCAGCGGCCGTGTGATTCACGCCCAGTACTTTAATGATGCCGGCGACATCATCGAACGCTGGCAAACCGGCGACAGCGACTGGTCAACCTACCTCGCTGGCGAAGCCGACCGCCTCTGGACGAGCTGGGACCGCAATCCCGCCACGCTCAACGCCGTCGAAGGCCTCACCACCGTGCTCGGTTATCAGCACGACGACCATGCGATTTTCGACGAGTATCACCAGAATCCGCGCGCAATGTTCTACTACGACCTTGAGACGTCAGATGCCAAGGCGGGCCTTATTGACACCCGCGCTGCTCTGATCTGGAACACTTTCTTCGAAGGTTACATCGGCCTCTCGCCCGCCAACTGGTGGTATCTCAAGGTCTGGGTCGCCCCTGACTTCAAACCTGCTTCCACCCACGCTCTGGCCGCCTGGAGCACCGCCCAGCGCCATCGCGACCGCGACATGATCCTCGGCGGATCCTGGAACCGCACCGGTGGTGGTCACGAGGCGGCCCTGCGCCGCTGGTCCAGGGCTTTCCGCAGCCTGCCCCCGGTGGAAATGGCCGACGCGACAGTCGCCGGCGGCTCGCCTGTGCTAGCCCGGACGGCCCTGTGGCAGGGTCGGCACTATGCCGCACTGCTCAACCCCACCCCCTGGGCGCAGAGTGTTTCTGTCACCCTCAACGGCACGGCTCACAACCTGAATATTGCGCCATTCGCCCTTGAAGCTCTGCAGGCCGAAGGCGAAGGTGACTTCAGTGCCAGCGGCGAAATCGCACCCGCCTACGTCGCCTGGGTCACCGAGCGTCTCGACAACTATGAAAAGCTGCTCAACGAAGTCCGCCAACTCAATGCGGAGGCTGCCCCGGCACAGTTTGCCACGCACCTCGCCCGGGCACGTCAGCTCAGCGCCGCCGGCAACTGGCTGGCCGCCGATATTGCCCTCGGCCACGGCTTGACCGACGAACTCGTCCTGCGCCGCCGCGTCCTCGCGCCGCCGGTCCAGACTGTACCGCGCCTGGCCGCAGCACCGGCTCTCGATGGCAATCTCGACGCCTGGCCAGCCGAGGCTGCCGACCTCCAGAGCACCGATGCCAATATCGGGACCCACCTCTTCTTCACCACCCAGTGGGAAGGGCTGGACGACCTCTCGGCTCGTATGCGTCTCGGTCACGATGGCACCACACTCTATATCGGTATCGCAGTACGCGACGACACTCTCAGCCCCAAGGACGGCCTGACTCTCTGTCTTTCGCCCGAACTTTACCGTCAGTGGCTACCGCAGAGTCTCAGGTACGAACATCGGCTGAACATCGGGCTGCCACGCGACCGCAATCTGGTCGAAGGTCGCGGCGCATTCGGCTTCCAGTACAAAAACCGCCGGGTCGAGGGTGGCTACGTTGTCGAAGGCTCCCTGCCGCTGGCCGAGCTGGGGCTGGAGCCGGGCAGTCGCATCGGCTGGGTAATGCAAATCTCGGACGACGACAACACGACCTACCTCGCCAACGATTCCTGGGCACGCAAGAGCATTCTGCTGATGCCCAACGACCCCAACTTCGCCTACTGGGACGACGCCCGGACCTGTGGTGAGTGGGTCATCGAATAACACTGAAGAAGGACCGGATTATCCATGCAGCAGACCGGAGTTTTCGCCGTGGCGGGTAGCCTTTTGCTGGTACTCGCCACCGGCACCGTCGCAGATCTCGAGTACAAGGCCGATGGCTGGCGGCTCGAGTTTCCTGAGCTGGGGCAGAGTCTCGACATTGCCCCGTTGCCTCGCAGAACAGCCACACACGAAACTGAGCTGAAGGACGGTACGCCGGGCTGGCGCGGCCCGTTGCTGTTGCCGGGTCCGGCCTGGGCCTATGGAGCCCTCTGGGCCGAGACTCTCGAGGTTACACCGGTAAAAGAGCCAGAGACGAAGCTGGTGGCAGGCGAAGACTTCCTGCTCGATACGGCCTGGGCGGCTGTGGGTGCCAAACCCGGCAGCCGCTGGCCCGCCGGCACACGTCTGCGCTTTGCCTACGAGTACGGTCTCTCACGCATCGACCTGGTCGAGCAGGCCCCCGACGGACAGTTGGTGCTGCTCGAAGGCAAGCCACACAAGGGGCAGCCGCACCTGCCGCAGGGCACACCCGGCAACCGGCCGCTGCTGGCAATCTATCTGCCCAATTATGCCCGTTCCCTGACTGAGGGAGCACAACTGTTGCAGATCGACGCCGCTTACGACGGCATCCCGCCCGTCGAACGTGCCGCCAAACTTGCACCGCTCAAAGCCAAGTTTGCCACCGATGCTCCGGTAACGATCGTCTTTTTCGGCGACAGTATCACGTCACAGCCTCCGCGCGATTTTCAGGATGGCAAGGGCACGTTTGTCGAACGTTTCAAGGTCTGGCTGGGCGAAACATATCCCGGACGCAAGGTGATAGCCACCAGTCATGATCAGGTTGTGCCGGTCGAAAAAAATCAGACGCTGGTGGTCATGTCGGGTGTCGGCGGCAACGATACCCGGGCCGCACTGAAGCGGCTGGAAAAGGACGTACTGGTTCACAAGCCGGATCTCGTGGTCACGATGTTCGGCGTCAACGATGAAAACCGCGCCGGTACGAGCGAGAACAACGTTGTGCCTGTGACAGCTTACCGGGCCAATCTCGCGTCGATTGTACAGCAGGTGCGCGATAAAGGCGGCGAAGTGCTGCTGATGACTCCCTCCATGAAAAACCCCGACTGGATTGCCACGGTCGGCAACATGGCGGACTATGCGGCGACCATGCGTGAGCTAGCCGCCGAGTCTGACCTGCCGCTGGTCGATGCCTACCGTGCCTGGGAACTGCTGCCGGCGCGCGGCTACCACTCGATGGTCTTTCTCGGCAACTGTATCAACCACCCGATCGACCTCGGTCACGACCTCTTTTTCCGTGGACTGCGTGCGGCTTTCGGCGATCGTAGCATAGCCGCCGCCAAACCGGCCGCCACCCCCACAAAGCCCGAGGCGGACGAAGCCGCCGGACCAGTCGCCTGTGCCTGTGAGCCAGATGCCAGGGTCGGCCGAGTCGGTGAAATCACAATTGATCCGGACGAAAATCTGCAGGGCTGCCGCATCGAGGAATTTCTGCTGCACAGTCCCGCCATGCAGCGCGATATCCGCGTCTCGGTACTGCTGCCGCCAGCCGCACTGGCCGATCCGGAGCAACAGTTTCCCGTGCTCTATACCTTCCACGGACGGGGTGCGCCTTATCAGACCTGGTTCCGCATGGCAGGCTTGCGGCGCAAGCTGGCAGAGTACCCCATGATCGTCGTCTCCTTCGACTGCGACCACAACGGCTGGTACATTGATGCCGTCGAGACTCCGCGTTCACTCTTTACCACCTTCTTTTTCGACGAACTCTCACTCTGGATCGAAAGTACCTACCCCATCAAGCCCGGCCAGCGTGCTGCCACCGGCTTCTCCATGGGAGGCTTCGGCGCTTTCCACTACATGCTGGCCCGGCCAGATTACTTTGTCAGCATCAGCAGCCTCAGTGCCGCTTTTTCCTATATGGGAGAAGACGGCAGTCCCAACACCAGATGGGTGGAGCCTTTGCTTGGCAGCTTCACAAAGCATCCCGAGCGTTATGCCGCTTACAACATCCGGCTCCGGCTCGATCAGGCCGCACAGAAGCAGGTCAAGCTGCCGCCGATTCTGATGGGTTACGGCACCGAAGACCCAGCCCGAAAAACCGGCCTCAGAATCTACGAGCAACTCCAGCACCTCGGCTATCAGGTCACCCTGCGCAATGACCCAGGCCGCCACAACTGGGCTTACTGGAGCAAACTCGGCCCCCACGTTGTCGAGTTTCACGGCCAGATTTTTGCCGATACAAAACAGGAGTAATCGGCTTTGATAAGCCCGACAAAGTCTTGGTTTTGACATGGGCGGATACATTACCGGCATCTACAACTATTGTGACTACTGGTGCAAGAGGTGTCCCTTCACGCACCGTTGCAGAAACTTCATGGATGACACTGACTCCATTCGTGATGTGAAACCGGGCGAGTTGCCCGATGAGGACGCCGCCAGTGGAAAATTCTGGGACCAACTGGCTGCAAACCTAAGATTTGCAACGATCTTCGGACATACGGAGAATGATTTATTATACGATGATTTTGATTTGGAGCCGGATGAAGATTACGAGCTGTTGAGTGCAAAAACTGAGAATCTGACAAAAAAACATCCCTTGATCGAATTAAGCTTTCAGTACATGTTGGAGACAGAAAAGTGGCTCAACAGCAGCTCCACTGATAAAGCTCTCAAGGAAATTGCACAGGAATGGATTGAAGACGCAGGTAGCTCTCCTTATGACAAAACCGACTATGAAGGAAAGGCACTGGAGATAAAGGACTTATTGGAGGTAGTTGGTTGGTACTACACTCTGATTCGTTCAAAGATGCGCCGCGCAATAACCGGTTATCATGATGAGATTGTGGCAGGAAAAAGAGAACCCGCCGCCGCGATTTACCCACATTTTTCAGATGCGGCAGGCACTGCCAAATTGGTGCTGGTATCTATCGAACGGTCTATCGCAGCTTGGAGTGGACTGTTGCAGAGGCTGAAATCAGAAGAAGGCAACATTTTTAAGTTTCTTATTTTACTGCAAAAGATGCAGCGTGGGCTCAAGAAAGCTCTGCCTGATGCAGAACAATTTCGCCGCCCTGGATTTGACACCGGTCCCAATATTTTTGACGAGGAATGACGCGGCGTCAGATGTAGAGATGGAGATGACCCGAAACTGGGAGAGTTGTCACTTTTTCCTGAAACATGCACTTTCCCTTGTTTTTACGGCTCATGGGGACATTCGCTCTCTATTTTAGTCTTGTCCCCTTGCCTGTCCCGAACGCTGTTTCAGTATCCGTTTCTGGACAGACAGGAATGTCTGTCATACAGATTTGGACATTCATCCATTTTGAATATCAACCGTCGGGTGAATGTTTCCTGGGCGAGGCTGTGCTGAAAGCACTGAGCCTGTCGAAGTGCCGAGCCGCCAATGTAGGATAGACATTCCTGTCTGTCCGCTGGGGTTTGACCTTTATGACATATATTTCCCCACTCGCATTTTTTCGCAGTTCCTTTCAGCCTAGCTTGGCGGCCTTGGTGCCTTGGCGGTTTTTATTGGCGCAGGTTTGGCGGTTTCTGGACAGACTATTGACTAGCTTTGTTCGTGACTCTGCACAAGTTCGGCGATGGCGGGATTGGAGCTTCTGTAGCTGACGATCGAAACATCAAGATCGTAGTCGGCATACAAATTCGCGGCACGCCGGATTGCATCGATGATCCAGGATGTTTCGTTGCCAAATGCTCCACCGCCCAGCATGGTCAGAAAGAGGCGGTTGCATTTGTTTTCAACCGCATTCAAAATCGCTGCGCAGAAAGTTGCTTCATAAGACGCCTCCAGCACCAGGCGGGCAAATGGCTCCCAGTACTGCGAGGGCACTCTTGAATATGCAACCGGGAGCGCCGAACAGTATGCCTGAGATACCAGTTGTTCGCCGCCATTAATCGTAACCGCTGTATTCCACTGCAGGCCTATCCGCAGTTGTTGACGGATGGCATCCAGCTCCTGTCTTCCAACTCGTGAAAGTTTCGCAGAAATTTCTTCCAGCCCGGCCTGTGAAGCCAGCGCATAACCATTTTTCATTTTCCAGAGGCGTTCGTTGTGGTTGCCCAGTGCCTTACCCACGTCCGCCAGGCAATCAATCTGATTGTCGGCAGTCTGGCCGATCTGACCGTTCATCTCCACAAAATAATTTCGGTAAATCGTGCCTGCACCGGCTGCAATTGCACAGGCCGGTCCCTGAGTATAGTCGTAGGCATACCGGCTGACACCATCCTCCGGTGTCACATCCGGTGAAATCATTTCCAGCAGATTGAACTGCGATGCGACCTGAAAGAGGGCGGCACTATTTTCGGGACTACCATGCAGGGACTGTGCATCGGCTACAATTTCTTTCAGTCTGAGTTTTCCGCCCGCACGTTGGTCCAGTTTGTCAACACGCTGTCTCAGCTCTGCAAGGGTGGGAGTTTCAAGCTTTCCGTAACGCCACCTGCCGCCGTTGACATGAGACTTCAGCCATTCACCATCCAGGCACATATTTGCATGTACTTCTTCGGGTGATCTTTCCACAAACCCTGTCAGCTCTTCAAACCAGTTCATTGTCGAAAATTATAATCGCTACGACTTATTTTTCATACACAAATGTATGGGGCTAGAAAACGACATTACGGTACCGTACGGGTCGTGTCAGCTTCTCTACTTTCCCCTCTGATACGGCCCGCTTTAACCATAGGCTGAGCTGTGATTTTGTCACATCGAGGCTTGCTGCAAGTTCTTCGAGTGACATGGGAGTGTCAAGGTGAGACAGAATAATGGGCAGAGCAACTTCGTACACCGTTGGCAGGCGTACTGCTGCCGCTTCCTCTTTTGCCGCTACCGCCAGCTTGCTGCTTGACTCCGTCTCACTATAAAAAGACTTGTCTTCACGTTTTTTTGCAAACTCGAAGATGTCCTGCTGTTCGACAACAGTGATGCCGTCAGAGCTTTCAATCGCTTCGTCCAAAAGCCCCTGCAAGTTCTGGCTGCCATCTGTTCGAGGCCAGGCAACAGCTCCAAGCTCCAGCAGCTTGCTGTTGCCAACGGGAACGCCTTTGTCGATACGTACAAAAACAGGTCTGGCCTCATGGCGACGCAACTCCTCAGTTGCACCAGCCCAGGTGCCCCCTTTGTTATAGTCCGAACTCACGACCATTCCATAGTCGGCCATGGCATAAATCAGTTTGTTCCTGCCCATGGCACTGCCGACAGTAAAGCGAGCCTCCGGATGACAAGGAGAGATCAGCAAAAACCGACCGTCCGCCAGGGCATGACGGGCATTCCGCTCGAGACTCTTGCGCAGCAGGTTGTCGGCCACGACACCTGTTACTACACCTCCCGCTTCCAGGGCGGCTGACATCGAAATCTGATCTACCCCCCTCGCTCCGCCGGAAACAACCGGCATCCGGTTAGCTGTACAGAGTTCAGCCACCTTCCTGGCAAACTTCTCTCCCGCTCCATCAACAGCTCGTGATCCGACAATTGCCAGCCCCCCGCCACACAATAACGAACGATCACCGGCACCAAAGAGCAGAGGGGGGGCCTGCTCCTTTAAGTGCGATTTATACCGTGCCGGATACTCCTGATCGCTACGACTGATTACCCAGATACCGCTTTGATGCCACTTGTCCACTGCAAAGCCGAGCTGTGCCCCCCGTCCCATCAGCCGTTGCAGACGTTCACGGTCGATTGCCGTGCCCAGGGCAGCTTCTCTGACATGCTTCGGATCCATCAATGCACTTGGCCGCAACTCTGCCTTAACAAGCCAATGTACAAGTGCCGTGTACTCCCGCAAGACAAGTGGTTTTATCTTCGGGTCCCGGTCGAAACTCCCGCACAACATGATGATTGACTTGGTGTCTTCTGTCAGAAAATGATTCATAACTAAGGAGATATCAACAGCGTCGGTCCAGCACCTCTCTCGCGCAACAGCCTGGTTGCCAGAAAATAGATCATGCTCTTTCCCCACCCAGTACGCTGAACTACCAGCAAACGCTCCCCACGGATCAGGCCTTCGATACAGTCCCACTGCCCCTCCCTGAAGCTGGCTTCATGATTACCGACCGCTCGCTTCAGATAGCTCTCTGCCTCTGCTTTCACTCTGTTCATGGTTGATCCTTTGCAGTGGACGCCGCCTGACTCTATCGGTCACTCCGGCATAGAAAGAAAGGAAACTCTACTTCAATCTGCAACAAATCCAATTGCTACAAATTCACCGAATTACTCAGCATAACCTACCAAAAAGTGTGGCTTTCTTCTACAACCGTTTTTATGGTGTATCAGGCAAGGGGCAAATCTCACCCTCCCTAAGGACGACGTGACAGTCGTCCCTCCCGAGAACCACCGTGGCAGAGTCCAGACACTGCCACGTTTCGTAATCTGGCATTTGCTTTGCAAGATTACGGCTTTGCTTTTTTGTTCCGGCGCGCTCGGCGATCGCGCCCTACCTGAAATGGCAAGTTCTGTGTGGGTGAGGTGCTGCGCTATATCGTGTCAAGGCTCACCAAAGCGAGAACATCGAGTCTTTCTTTGGTTCGCGCAATATCTTCTGGTTTGGCGAGTCGTTCAAGCGGATGCGGGGACGGGATGCTGAGCTGGCGGCTCCAGACGCTTTGATCGAGTGAGGCAACCTGAAAGTTACATCCGAAATCCGGGTTTTGTTTTGGTGTCATTAATTGTCAGGCAGTGCGGGTTTTATGCTTTGAGTAACACACATCTTTTAGTAGGATACGTCACAGAGAGGTGAGACTACCTTGAAAGGAGAGCGACATGGCGACAGGAAAACATTTCTGGAAATGGGGCATGGCTGGTGTGATAGGACTTGGACTGACAGGCTTGGCGAGTGCCCAGAAATTCAGCTTCGACGATGCTGGCGATCTGGCCCGGTTTGAGACATCGGGCGATGTCAGGATCGATGCGGAAAAAGACCGTGCGGGCGGTGCAGGTGGGTCGTTGCGCATCGGTCCTGATGGCAAGGCAAGCTTCAAATTCAGTGATACCGGTACTTCGGTGACCCTGACTCTCTGGGTTTACGACGATGCTGGAGCACCCGATGAACCTAAAAAACATGCTGCCGGTCCACATTGGGGGTTGCGCGGCTCAAATGGTGCCGTGCTGGCGGTCGGAGCAATTTATGCGCCTTACCTGAGCGGGGAGAGGAGCTATGCCGCGGCGGACTATCTCTACCCGGGCACGGAACGTCCCTGGCAGAAGGTGCAGTATCTGGGTGGCAAGCGCGAGGCCGGCTGGCGGCGCTGGATCTTTACGATGGATGCCGAGAAGGGCCTCTCGCTCCTCAGTGATGACGGAGCAAGCGGCGCACGTCTCAGCCCCAATTTCAACTGGAATACAACTCGCCTGGTCGATGCCACCGAAGTTGTGCTCTTCGGCGACGCCGCGGGTGCCGGGCAGGTACTGTGGATCGACGATCTGGAGATCGAGGTCGGACCGGCCATGCAGAACCAGCCGTTGTGGCCGCCGTTGCCGCCGGAAGACCTGACCGTTGTACCGCCACCGGCCAATCAGGAAGGCTCGCCCTACAGCCGCTGGACCAAGGGTATCAGCGATGATCCGTCCTATTTCCCGATTGCCGTCTGGGCCCAGTCGCCACGCAATGCCAAAGCCTACAAGGCGGCCGGCATCAATATCTACGTCTCCCTCCACAACGGCCCGACCGAGGAGCAGTTGACCGGACTCAAGGAAGCCGGCATGGCCGCCATCTGTCATATGAACGAGATCGGTATCCGAATGGCCGACGAAGTGCCGATCATCGCCTGGATGCATGGCGACGAGCCGGACAATGCCCACCGTTTCAAGGAATACTGGAAGGAGGATGTTGAGCGCATCAAGGAAGCCTGGCCCGAAATTGCCGCCTTCCAGAACCTCGGTCCCGACAACCCCTACCGTGGCTACGGGCCGCCGATTCCGCCGAGCTGGATCATCCGTGACTATCAATCGTTGCGCGAAAAAGATCCCACCCGCCCGATTCTGCTCAATCTCGGCCAGGGTGTCGCCTGGGAGGCCTACATCGGTCGCGGCGAACGCTCGCGTATCCTCACAGACTATCCCGAGTACATGAAGGGCTCCGATATCGTTTCCTACGATATCTATCCGGCCGTTCACGACAATGCCGCTGTCTTCGGCAATCTCTGGTATGTCGCCCAGGGTGTCGCACGTCTGCGGCGCTGGGCGGCCGAAACACCCGATGCCGGCCAGATCGTCTGGAACTGCATCGAATGCACACGCATCAGCAACGTCAATGTCAAACCCACTCCCGCACAGGTGCGGAGCGAGGTTTGGATGTCGCTGATCCACGGCAGTCGCGGCCTGATCTACTTCGTCCACCAGTTCAAGCCCAATTTTGTCGAAGCCGGCCTGCTGATGGACCCCGAGATGCTGGCCGCCGTCACGGCGCTCAACCACCGCATCCACGCGCTGGCACCGGTGCTAAACAGTCCGACGCTGACCGATGCCTTCAGCGTGACTTCGTCCAATCCGCTTGTTCCGGTCCATGCCATGGCCAAACAGCACGACGGCAGCACCTACCTTTTCACGGTCGGCATGTACCAGCGTGAGACGGAGGCGACCTTCACCATTAACGGCATCGGTAACGCCGTCGCCGAGGTGATCGATGAAAATCGGACTGTGCCTGTGGTGGATGGAGTCTTGCGCGACTCTTTTGCTCCTCATGAGGCGCACATCTACCGCATCATGAATCCCTGATCTCAGCCCCGGCAGTGGCAGCCGGGAAGCCGGCAATAGCGTCTGTGACCAATGAAATGCCCGCAGAATAAGGACGGCTGTCCGGGCTGCCTGACCGAGTCTGTGGACTCCTCCGTTTAGAGATCTCGAAATCACGCCAGACTGCACAATGCACGAAAATACAGGCCTCAATTATGAAAATACAATCTCTATCCTTATCCTGTTGCTAGCCTCCATACTGCATGCACAGTCGTCTTTTATTGTCGGCACAGATGCCGTGCCGGTGATATTTTGAAGAAAGGGTGTGAGATAATTTTAGACTTTTGCTATGGTTTATCGGGAGATGAATATGTCCAGTCTTGAGAACTACAAAGAAATACATGAAGCCTTGAACCGCCTGGTGGATTACTTCACCAAAGATATCTCTGTCCGGTACCACTGTCCCGGCTGGCTGTGGGATGAAGACAAGGGAGGTATCAACTTTTCGCCGTACAAACAGCTTCTCAAGCGGGTGCGGGAGGATATCAGGAAGTGCGAGAAAGATGAAGCGGCGCTTAAATCATATCTCGATGACCCGAGTTCAGAAGACTATATTCTGACCCACAGCGCACTACGGATCAACGGCTACAAGTATCGGGATGCGACGGATCTCGATATGAAAACCATTTTTGATGAATTTCGGCGTTCGGGAACTTTCGGCGATGCCACACCGCTCGACAAGCTCGCATACTTTTGCCTGCTGCAACGCTTTCTATACAAATGGGGTGGAGAACGACTGGAGAGGGACTCTGTTGAATGGAAGATGTTCCGTACCCTGTTTCTGCAGACAGTCGATGTGGAAGTCCCTGAGGCGTTTTTTCCAGGCAGCTTGTGGACCGACAAGTGGGAGTACCGGATCAAGCCCCGAATTAAAATTTGTATAGAAATTATCGAAAACGCTCACAAAAACACCAGGTATGTGTAGGCTTTTGAGGGGGGGGGTCTAAATCAGGCCCGAAGGAGACGCAAGATAGTATTTTTCGATCTGACCATCAATATTGCAATTTTATCCTTGTAAATTGAACGCGAATAGTTCAAACTTCAAGCATGAAAGTAAAAAGAGAGCTGTTGGTCGATCAAGTTGAAGCGGCACTGAAACGCAGCCGTTGTGTGGGTCTGGTGGGTCCGCGCCAGTGTGGCAAGAGTACCTTGGCCCGTCATATTGCGAGAAAACGCAACTCAACGTATTTTGACCTTGAAGACCCCACATCCGAAGCACGGCTGGTAGATGCCAAGCTGGCTCTTGAACCTCTGCAGGGACTGATTGTGATCGATGAGGTACAACTTCGCAAGGACATCTTTCCGCTCTTGCGGGTGCTGCTGGATCGGGATCCTCTGCCGGCGCGGTTTCTGTTGCTGGGCAGTGCGGCACCCGACCTGATCCGGTCGGCCTCAGAGAGCCTCGCAGGCAGAATAGAATTTATTGAAATGCGGGGCTTTTCAATCGACGAGTTGAATTATGCTGACACAAGAAGACTATGGAATCGCGGCTCCTTTCCCCTTTCCTGGCTTGCAGAGAGTGATTTCGACAGTTTCAAATGGCGACAAGCTTTTATACAGGCTTTTTGTGAGCGCGACCTCCGACTCCTGGGCGTAGATTTACCCCCAGTTACAGTGCGTCGGTTCCTGACTATGCTGGCTCACTACCATGGCAGAACATGGAATGGCTCGGAGATCGGCAGGTCGTTACAACTTTCGCATCCGACAATCAGACGATATCTTGACTTGATGAGTGGTGCACTCCTTGTGCGGCAGTTGCAGCCCTGGTTTGTAAACATCGGTAAGCGTTTGGTCAAGGCTCCCAAGGTCTATCTGCGTGATAGCGGTCTGTTGCACAGTTTGCTCGGGTTGCAGTCTATGACTGACATAGAGTCGCATCCCCTGCTCGGAGCCTCCTGGGAAGGTTTCGCGCTCGAAACGCTGATATCCTGGCGCCCGGATTGTCAGCCTTATTATTGGGCAACTCATGGAGGTGCGAAGCTGGATCTCTGCTGGATGGACGGGCCGCAGCGCATCGGAGTTGAATTCAAGTACTCAAGTGCTCCCAGTGTGACCAAGTCCATGCGCATTGCACTGGAGGATCTCAAGCTTGATCACATTTACGTGGTTCATCCGGGCGAAGAAAAGTTTCCACTCGCAAAAAATATCACCGCCACCGGATTGAAAGGAGTGCGGGAACTGCTGTCGTTGCTTGAACCTGTAGTTGGATAGCGAAGCGATGCCGGGCCGGAACTGTAAAGGATTGTGTTTTACTCACAGTCGAGACCAAGGCAACAGGCAGGGGAAACAACCATCGGGGTCGGAATCGCTTTCGGGGCGGGATCGAAGAAGGCAAGTGTCACCTTGCCCGCGGACGACGTGACCGTCGCCTCTCCCCTGTGGCAGAGCCCGGACAGTGCCACGTACCGTAATCTGGCGTTTCATTTGCAAGATTACGGTCAAGCGTACAGCAGACCATGTGATCGTGCTGTAATCTGGAAATATCCTTGCGAGATTACAGATTTTGATTTCTATTGTCCCGAGCTGGCACTCGGGGGTCCCAGAGCTGATATGTGTCTGTACTGCAGTACGGAGCCCTGCGGTCCCAGTTGTTCCGCCCGGTGGGGCAGAGTCTGGAAACTGCCACGTGCTGTAATCTGGCGTTTGATTTGCGAGATTACGGTTCTGTTTTTTGTCCCGAGCTGGCGCTCGGGGTTGCCGGGGCTGATGGATGTCTGAGCTGCAGGTACGGAGCCCTGCGGTCCCAGTTATTCCGGCGGTGCTGGCAGTTCAAGTTGAATTTCAGTGTTGCAGCCGGATGAGGCAGACAGTAAAGTTGTAGCTTGATCTACCAGAGACTGCGGCGACCATAAAAACAAAGCGATCCGGCAACTTAATGAACACTCCCCAAAAACCCGTCAAATGCGGCGCTCAGACCCTTGATGTGGCCGTTCTGTCCGACATCGGACAGGTGCGGCGACTGAATGAGGACTCTTATGGAATCGACGAGGATCGCTGCCTCTTTGTTGTAGCCGATGGAATGGGAGGGCACCGGGGAGGCCAGACTGCCTCGGCAATGGCGGTCGATCTGCTGCCAAAACATTACCGCAAGAATCTGGCAGCGATCGAAGGCGGCGTCAACCAGGATGCAATTATCGAAGCCCTGGGGATGAGTGTTGCCGAAGTGAGTCGCGAAATTTTCGAAGCCGGCAAGAACAAAGGACGGCTGCACCGGATGGGCACCACGCTGGTAACGCTGTTGCTGACGCGCGGCTATGCCTTTATATCGCACCTGGGCGACAGCCGGGCCTACCTGCTGCGTGACGGCGACCTGCACCGGCTGACGGAAGATCATTCGTTTGTCAACGGACTGGTGCAACTGGGCATGCTGGAGCCGGAAGAGTCTGAACTGCACCCGGCCAAGAACCTGTTGACGATGTTCGCCGGCATGAGACATGAGGTACAGCCGGATGTGGCCGTGCTGCGACTGCGTCTGGGCGATCGTTTTCTGCTCTGTTCAGACGGAGTCTGGGGCATGATTC